>CAZMBV010000054.1:0-10977 GCA_964564335.1 uncultured archaeon | reverse complement strand
GGCAGTGTTGGATGGATGAAGAGGAAGATTCAGACCTAGAAATCTATGGGACAAGTCCGGGTGTTATTGCATTCTTTATGATATTGATCTCACTGATTGTACCTTATGGGATTCTTCCAACCAATGCATTCGTCGTACTCTCTGGAGGATGGGGTATGAGTCCAGATCTCATGATTTACTCTCTTATCTGGATTTACACTCTTGGATACTATGTCCCATTTACCTTATTTCCTGTGTTTTTGATATTCAATATTTGGTTCACATTACCTTTGACAATATTCAATATTGCATATATTTGGAAAATAGTTCGCTACTATAGAGGACAATGCACAAGGTATAGTGCTATTTGGGTTGGAATACTTAGTGTTACGATACCAACTCTCTTTGGGCTCATAACGACAGGATTATTCAATCTCATAGGCGGCTTGCTATTCATTGGACCGATACCGCTTCAATTCATTGCTGGACTCATTTTCTTGTACAAGATTCCAGGGCCTGAGATGCCCTCTCCTTGGCGTGGAGATTTAGGTGATCATCACTGGTGGAGTCCAAAGAGGCCAGATTTGTGGTATCGATTGTTCCCATCTTCTGATGAAGATGAAAAGAAAGAATCAGAACCAGAAGCGAAAACCGAGTGGCTTGAAACAGAATAGCACTAAAGGATTTTAGCTACCCTAGCGAAGCACATAAGAATGTTGAGGACAAGAGAAAAGCAATTCTGGGAGAGAATGGTAATAATGGAAATTTCCTTCAACATAGGAGGCGAAGCTGGTCAAGGCATTGATACTATTGGAGACCTACTCACTCAGGTCTTTGTGCAAGCTGGCTTCTACACCTTCACAATAAAAGACTTTGAATCTCGAATCCGTGGAGGATACAACTTCACTCAAATTCGAGTTAGTGACAAACCGATTCATGCTTCAGTTGATCACATTGATGTGATTATTGCTCTATCAAAGGATGCTGTTGTAGGACAGCGAGACAGGCTGACCGAAGGTGGAGTAATCATTTTTGATGAGGGAATCGAGTTTGATGATTTAGAAGCCTGTCATTTTTCAGCACCATTGGAAAAGACTGCAAGAGAGGTTGGTGGCAACATTAAGATGATGAATGCCGCCGCGTTGGGCGCAATTATTGCGATCATCAATTTTCCATTTACTCTTGTTGAGCAAGTCTTGAGTGATCTCTTCGGACGTAAAGGTGAGAAAATTGTAACAGCGAATGTAGATGTTGCAAAAGCGATGTATGATTTAACAAAGAGTAATTTTATGGGAACTTGCAAATACAACCTTGAATCTCTGGAGCGTGGTCCTAGCAAGGATAAACTCATACTTACAGGAAACAAAGCACTTGCACTAGGAGCAATTGCTGCGAATCTGAAATGGATTTCATCATATCCAATGAGCCCTTCTACTTCTGCGTTTCAGGATATTGTTGAACATGCATTTGATTTGAAAATCGGTGCGTTACAAACTGAAGACGAGATTGCATCGTTAGGGATGGCTATTGGTGCATCATATGCAGGTGCGCGCTCGATGGTGACAACCTCTGGTGGTGGCTTTTCTCTAATGGTTGAGGCTCTTGGCCTAGCTGCTATGACAGAAACTCCTGTTGTTATCTATAATGCACAGAGACCTGGTCCTAGTACTGGGCTACCAACAAGAACAGAGCAGGCAGATCTCCTTTTCATGACATTTGCAAGTCAAGGAGAATTTCCCCGGATTATACTAGCACCTAAGGATCCGATTGAAGGTTTTGATGTTGCTACCCGAGCTTTTAATCTCGCTGACAAGTTTCAGATTCCTGTAATGATCATGGGCGACCAATATTTCGCAGACTCAGTGATGAACATTCCCAGAATTGATGTATCCGGTGTCAAGAGAGATTATGGTAAACTGGCAAAGAAAGGACCTGATCCTGACTACAAGAGATATTTGTTAACTAAGGATGGGATCTCACCTCGTGCCTTTCCTGGTGATGAGGGCAAGACTGTTGTTTCCTCAGGAAACGTTCATCGTGAGGATGGACATATCACTGAAGACCCGAAGCTAAGGGCTCTCATGGTTGAGAAATTTATGAACAAGATACCTGCCATCATGGCTGATTTAGAGCCACCAAAGATCTTTGGTAATGAGAAAGCAGAAATAACTTTACTTACTTGGGGTTCGACTTGGGGTGCTGCAAATGAGGCGATGCAGATCCTTGCATCCAATGGGGCATCAATCAATCAACTGCATTTCTGTGATGTCTACCCTCTACGTACAGTAAAGCTCAGAGAGGTGTTTACGACAGCAAAGCAGGTAATTGCAGTTGAGCAGAACATCACATCTCAGTTTGCTCAACTTGTAAAAATGCAAACTGGGTTAGAAGTCACTCAACATGTCAACAAGTATGATGGGAGACCGATGACTCCCGGATGGATAATTAGTGAATTAAAGGAGGCTAGTATCGTATGATTACACCAGAAATGCTTGAAGATCCACAAAAAGTCACATGGTGCACTGGTTGTGGTAACCATGGAATCTTAGCTGCGTTGAAGAAAGCAGTCATTGAACTTGATAGGCCCGTGCACGAGGTTGCAATCTCATCAGGAATAGGATGTTCTAGTAAGATTCCACACTATATTGGTGGAGTTAACAGCATTCATACGTTACATGGTCGCCCCATCCCAATTGCTACTGGAATGCATGTTGTGAATACAAATCTAGATGTCATAGTTCATACTGGTGATGGCGATTGTCTAGCGGAAGGTCTCGGACACTTCGTGCATGCTGCGCGTAGGAATGTAAACTTGGCTGTTTTCATTCATAACAATGGAGTGAATGGTCTCACGAAGGGGCAGTTCTCACCATCAGCTCCGAGAGGATACATATCAAAGACATCTCCACCACCACCAGGTGCACCGATGGATCCAGTAAATCCAACTGCACAAGCAATTACTGCAGGAGCAACATTCGTTGCTCGTGGGTTCTCAGGTGACCAGAAGGGGCTCGTGAAACTAATGGTTGAAGCTATACGTCACAAGGGATTTGCAGTCATTGACATCCTCCAACCATGTGTAACTTGGAATCACCAACTAACTTGGAAATACTACAACGAACACACATATTCTCTACAAGATAATGACCATGATCTCACAGATAAATTCCAAGCTCTTGCGAAAGCGATGGAGAATGGTGACCGATATCCGGTAGGAGTCTTCTATAAGGTAGAACGTCCTGATCTTGCCTCTGGGATGGCACTGCCAGATAAGGGAGCTCTAAAAGATCATCCTACAGATCTAAAAGATGTTCAGAAGATAATAGATGACCTGATGCTTTGATAGATGTTGAGTCAACTCCAATAAGAGGATGCATAAGATGGGAAAAACAAGAAGAGAAAAGGATTCGATTGGTGAACTAGATGTTCCTGCAGATGTCTACTGGGGTATCAATACCCAGCGAGCCTTAATGAACTTCCAAATAAGTGGGAAGCCCTTACCTAGGGAATTCATTCTAGCTCTCGCGAAAGTTAAGAAAGCATGCCTAAATGCGAATCGGACTGCGGATAAGATTGACAAAACAATTGGTGATGCATTAGGACAAGCCGTGGATGAGATTATCAATGGTGGGAAATTTCTCGACCAATTCCCAATAGATGTGTTCCAAACTGGCTCAGGCACTCAGACTAATGTCAATATGAATGAAGTACTAAGCAATCGAGCTAACGAGATTCTCGGTCAGCCAAAAGGCACTAAGAGTCCAGTACATCCTAACGACCATGCTAATGCCTCTCAATCCTCGAATGACGTCATTCCCACCGCAATGCACGTTGCTGCTGCATATGCATTTCGAGATGACCTGATGGAGCCTCTTACACTTCTAATGAACACCTTGGATGAGAAAATAGAAGAATTCCGAGGAATTGTGAAGGTTGGGCGTACACATCTTATGGATGCTGTGCCGATTCCTCTTTCCACAGAGTTTGAAGTCTACAAAAGACAAATAGAAACTTCAATTGAGTGGGACCTCTGTACAGTCTGGGAGTCGCTAATGATTATTCCAATCGGGGGTACTGCGCTCGGAACTGGGCTCAACACTCCCAAAGGTTTTGCAGAGCAGGCGGTTGAAGAACTTCAGAAAATCACTGGTTTCAAATTCAAGGTAAATCCCATCCCTGCTGAAGGTATTTCCTCTCATCATGCCATTGTAAGAGCAAGTGCAGCAGTGAGAACAATAGCACTAACCTGCATCAAGATGGCTAATGATATTCGTTGGATGGGCAGTGGTCCACGCGCAGGACTTGGTGAATTGTCACTTCCTGAGAATGAACCTGGGTCCTCTATTATGCCAGGTAAGGTTAATCCAACACAGTCTGAAGCACTTATCCAAGTCTGCATTCAAGTTATTGGGAACGATACTGCGATTGCAGCTTCGGAGGGTTATGGTAGCATCTTGGACCTCAATATGTGTAAACCATTGATGATTGTCAATCTGTTAGAATCAATGAAACTTCTTGGGGCTGGTATCAATTCGTTTACTATGAATTGCCTGAAAGGGCTAAAGGCTAATGAAATCCGAATAAAACACCAACTCGACCAGAGTCTGATGCTTGCCACAAGGCTTACACCCGTTATAGGTTATGACCGAGCTGCAGAGATAGCTAAGAAAGCTCTTAGAGAAGGAAAGACTATCAGGGAAGTCATTCTTGAAGAGAAAATAGATATTGAACATCTTGATGAGCTACTTGATCCTTCCAAGATGGTTTAGGGAACAGAATATAACGAATTGTGTGTATTGATTAATCAGAGGTGCTTACTATTACTCAACACAAACACGATCTACTCATTATTGGAGCAGGTCTTTCTGGACTTAGAGTCGCAATCCAATTGGCAAAGGATTTTGATGTAGCGGTGATAACGAAAGTTCATCCACTACGTTCTCACTCCGTTGCAGCGCAAGGCGGTATTAATGCATCAATTGGAGAGGGTGACTCTTGGGAGAGCCACGCTTTTGATACTGTCAAAGGCGCTGATTATCTAGCAGATCAAGATGTTGCCGAGATATTAGCAAAGGAAGCACCTAGAGCTGTAATTGAAAACGAACGTTGGGGAACAGCATTTTCTCGCACAGAGGATGGTAAGATTGCCCAGAGACCCTTTGGTGGTGCCGCTTTTCCAAGAACTTGCTATGCTGCTGATAGAACAGGCCATAATCTCCTTCATACCACTTTTGAACAGGCTCTCAGGTGTGGAGTTAAATTCTATAACGAATGGTTTGTAACATCCTTAGTTAAGAACGAAGGACGTATCTGCGGGTTAACGGCTCTTGAAATTGCTTCAGGAGAAATTCATAGTTTTATTGGAAAATCGGTAATCGTCGCGACTGGTGGATTCGGCCGCGTATATGGTCATTCAACAAATGCGGTTATCAATACTGGTGATGGTTGTGCTTTAGCGTTTCGAATTGGTGCGCCATTGAAAGATATGGAATTTGTCCAATTTCATCCTACAACACTCTATGGCTCAAGTATTCTCATGAGTGAAGGTGCGAGAGGTGAAGGGGGATATCTTGTCAACTCAGAAGGTCTGCGGTTCATGGACAAGTACGCTCCTGAGAAGATGGAGTTGGCACCAAGAGATATCGTTGCTCGTGCAATTAGAACCGAAATCAACGAAGGGCGAGGAATAGAAGGAGAATATGTGCATCTCGATCTGCGTCATCTTGGGCGTGAGAAGATATTGGAGCGACTCCCAGGTATTCGAGATATCTCTATCTACTTCGCGGGTGTTGATCCTATCGATGAGCCAATCCCTATTAAACCAGGTCAACATTACTCAATGGGCGGGGTCCATACAAACAAGAATGGAGCAACACCAATAGCTGGTTTGTATTCCGTTGGTGAAGCTGCGTGCATGAGTGTACATGGGGCAAACCGCTTAGGTGGAAATTCACTTCTTGAAACTCTTGTATTCGGAAGAATAGTTGGCGAAAAAATAGGAGAGTACTTACCTACAGCTCCTGAGCCTAGCTCGGAATGTGTTGAAGATGATGCTTTCCGAGTACGGGAAAAACTCCAAGAGATTATGTTGAAAGAGTCTGGTGAATCTCCCTATGAGATTCGTGAGGTAATGGGTACTACGATGGACAGCCTTGTAGGAGTGTATCGAAGAGAGGCAGACCTCAAAGTAGCACTCAGTATGATAAAGGAACTTAAGGAACGATTCAAGAATATCTTTTTGGGCCATAGTGATAAGAGATACAACTATTCTTTGATACGTATTCTCGAACTGGAAAACATGCTTGACCTTGCAGAAGTCATCACCATGGGTGCCCTAATGCGCCGTGAAAGTCGTGGAGCCCATTGGCGGCTTGATTATCCTGTGCGTGATGATAATAATTTCTTAAAACATTCCTTATTCACAAAAATCGATGATTATGTGAAAACTGAATTCATAGACGTAAATCTTGGAATGTTCGAAGTAAAGGAGAGGACCTACTAATGAAATTGAGAATCGCTCGAAGCCGAGAGGGTGGTACGATTACCCACTATGATCTCTACAAGATTGAACTACGAAAAGGCATGACGATTCTAGATGCACTTTTTCAGATTCAAGATAAGATGGATCCTTCTCTCTCATTTAGATATTCATGTCGAGGTGCAGTCTGTGGAAGCTGCTCAATGCTCATCAACAAAGAGCCTCGTCTAGCATGTAGAACTCAAGTAAGCGAGGTACAAGGACTGGCAATGAATCTCAAGAGGTTCCCTGCTCTAACCGACACTCCTCCAGGATGGAATCCTGAAGATGAGATTCTGATCGAACCACTTCCTAATATGCCAGTGGAGAAAGACCTTGTTGTAGATATGACCAGATTCTATCGTGCTCTAGAAACAATGAAACTGTGGATTGATCCAGAGGAAGGTGAGGAAGCACACCTTCAGAGTCCATCTGATAGGAAGAAGATCGAACGATATGTCAACTGCATTCTCTGTGCCATCTGCTATGGCTCATGTCCTGTCAATGCGGAACAGGTAGAATATTTGGGTCCTGCGTCCCTAACAAAAGCATTGAGGTTTGCAGAAGATAGCAGAGTGATGAATCCTGAGAGATATCTTGAATCTGCAAATGCATTGAACGGTGTATCTCTATGTGATCTTGTTATGAACTGCGTCAAAGCTTGCCCTAAAGGTGTTGCACCTGGTGGAGCTATTAGAACGATGAAGAATCCATAATCAATGATAATGCGGAATGATTACGAATAGATTTACGCTCCGCCATACTGACGAAGTCTTGCCATAGCTTCAGCATAAGCCTCCGATTCGCCATCGAAGAAGGCAGCATCATTTGTTTTAGACATATGCAATTTCTCGGAGCTTGTCATGTTTTCTCCAGTCCTACTCTTGAAGAGCCCCAGGGAACCATCATATCGTGCATATGCATAGAGGAGGATTCCCCCAACAGAAAGCACCACTGTTACAATTTCTGCAAACATTTATTGATCTCCCTAATGTTTACCTCAATAATATTTGGGAACATGACCATATACACTTTTGTATTCAGATAGGGATAATTCATTCTACCAATTCATACTCTACGTGTTTCTCAAGTCCATCAATACGTTTTCTGATTACATTGAGGGATGATTCCGATTCATCGCATAGTATCCACTTGCGATTGAGTGTTTCAGATGCAATCGCGGTTGTTCCTGAACCCGCGAAGAAATCACCGATCAGGTCTCCCTCATCTGTTGAAGACATTATTATTCGTTCTAGTAATGCTTCTGGTTTTTGAGTTAGAAATCCTGTGTTTTCCTGCGACGCCCCTTGTACAGGCGCAATGTCATTCCATAAATCAGATATCAGGAGTCCTGGGGAATCTCTAAGGTATTGCTTCTTTGTGTAGCGCCCGTTTCGACTACGATAGATCATCCCACTATCCCACCATTCATCTAATTTTTCTCTTCTATAGAGATATGGGGCAGTCCTACCTCTCCATTCGTATTGTTTTCTATCCTGTGTTCTTTGTATGCCTTGTGCCTCAATCTCGATGAGTCTGAACTTGCCCCTCTCGTCTTTATAGCTATAGGGTTTCAATGATTTACTATCGTGTTCTCTATAGATTGGTCTGACTTGGAAATTCTGAGGGTCCATTGCATAAAGAAGAATTGCGTCATGCTGGGTTCCAAATCCCTTACTCTGAGCTTTAGGGCTGTTCGTTCTTTTCCAAACAATCTCGTTGACAAAGTTCTTGTATCCAAAAATCTCATCGAGAATTACTTTGACATAGTGTGATACGTGCCAATCTAGATGTACCCAGATACTTCCCTCTCTACAAAGTAATCCTTTCATTGCCTGAAGTCGAAGTTTCATGAATGACAAATAATCTTCCATATCTTCCCATTTGTCATTGTACGTGAGGATCTCCGAAAGAATACCTGCGTTATCTGCATTACCTGATGTTTTCTGCTTTACAGAATATTGCGTGCCTGATAGAAATGGTGGATCGATATAGATTAGTCTAAACCTGCCTTTGAATCCTTCAAGCTTCTCTTGGATTATCTCAAGACAATCGCCTTTGAATATCAAGTTCTTTGCAGGTTCCATACTTTGATGTTTGGATTTCTCCCTTAAGACTCCTTTCTGACAAAGAAGTTGGTTCTTAGCATGTCCACTCATTGTGGAAAAAGATGCAATAGAAATGTCAATTACATTTCAGTATCCGTTTCAGTGAATTCTTCACCAGGTTCTGCTGCTTCGAATGCTTCACGGGCAACACCAATCTTGATCAATCCAACAAGATATCCTGCAATTCTATTGCGAACCTTCTTTGACTCTGTATCAGTGAGTTGTTCGACCAATCGCTTGTTACTCTCAAAATCATCTGTAAAGCTATCTGGATAGAGGGCTAAGAGGTTCTTAGCGGCGTTCTTAATGTATCGTGGTCTTACGCTACCCAATTTTATCTCACCGTACTTAGTCTATGAATGCAGAAGTGCTCTTGACTGCGTTTATAAAGCATATGGTCAGCCACTAATTTAGGGAGTGGAAATCGATGCGTTATCTTAAACTTGCGCAGGCATATGATGAGATAGAGTCAACATCTGGAACGCTTGACAAGATTCAGCTTTATTCAGAGATGCTCAAAGAAGCTGAAGCCAAAGATGTCGATAAGATAGTTGCTCTGACCATAGGCAAACTCCATCCTGATTGGAAAAGTGAGCCAGAGATTGGTGTTGCTGAAAAGATGGCGGTTCAAGTTGTTGCTACCGCTGCTTCTGTACCAGAGAATACGGTGTTGGATGTTCTGCGAAAGACCGGTGATATTGGCAGCACAGGAGAATCGCTCCTTCGAGAAAGTGCTCAGGCAACGCTCTTTGCTGAAGATTTGACTGTTTCTGCCGTATATGACGCACTAGTAGAAACAGCTCGAATGAGTGGGTCTGGTAGCAATAAGACGAAGGTCTCTAGACTTGCAGGTCTCCTTACAGATGCTGAACCTATTGAAGCTCGATATATTTTGAGAACAATAACTGGGTCTTTACGACTTGGTCTTGGAGACATGGGAATTATCGATGGACTCTCAATAGCGTTTACAGGGGACCGCGAAGCACGTAGCGATTTAGAATCTGCTTTCAACGTGTGTAGTGATCTAGGACGTGTTGCTTGTGTGTTGGCAGAAAAAGGAATTGACGCAGTTCGTGCAATACATACAACCGTTGGGGTCCCCATCCGAATGATGGCTGCTAAGAAACTTTCCGATGCAGAAGAGATAATGGAGAAAATTGGGGGGAACGCCTTTGTCGAATACAAGTATGATGGTGAACGAATTCAAGCGCATAAGAATGGCAACGAGGTTACACTCTATTCACGAAGACAAGAAATCATCACCTACCAGTATCCTGACGTTGCGCAACTCATTCTCAAAAACATCAAAGCTGAAACTTGCGTGCTAGAGGGAGAATGCGTCGCTATTGACCCTGAGACTGGAAAGATGAAACCTTTCCAAGAACTCATGCGAAGGAGACGAAAGACTAACATCGATAGCATGCAGACGGAAGTTCCTGTAGCATTGTTTGTTTTTGATATTTTATTCCTCAATGGTGAAGATGTGACTTCTCTACCTATGCTTGATCGTCGTAGACTGATGGAAGAGATCGTTGAGGTAAGTGATAGGGTCAGCTTAACAATTGGTGAATTAACTGAGAAACCTGAAAGACTATACGAGATTTTTGAGGATGCCATAAACACTGGTTATGAAGGAGTTATTGCCAAAGCTATTCATGAAACGTCAAGTTATCAGGCAGGTGCTCGTAGTTGGTTATGGATCAAGTTGAAAGCTTCTTATACTGAAGGCCTGGCAGACTCAGCTGATCTTGTGATTGTTGGGGCTATCCATGGAAGAGGAAAGAGAACCGGACTTTATGGTGCTATTCTTGCTGCTGCGTATGATGATATGACCGACACTTACCCGACTGTTTGCAAAATCGGTACTGGGTTTACTGAAGAGATGCTTGCAGAATTCAAAGAACGGCTTGAGGAACATAGAATTGAAACAAGGAATCCTAAGGTCATATCTAGTATTGAAGCAGATGTTTGGTTTGAGCCTGTTGAAGTAATTGAGGTCTTGGGAGATGAGATAACATCCAGTCCAACGCATCCTGCAGGAAAAGGTCGTTTACCGGGAGATGCAGGTCTTGCAATTCGTTTTCCAAGATTTACAGGAAAATGGCGAGATGACAAGGACCCAACTCAAGCTACTACAGTTGATGATCTCATCGAGGTTTTTGAGAGACAAAGACGGACCAAGAAGTAGAATCTTTACCTTCCGACAGTTTTACATGCAAAATCCGTACAAGCCCAAATACTATCTGGAGGCCTTTCGTTGTACAGTGTACACGTCAAAGATCAGAGGATGCATTTCAGTGCTTCACATTTTCTTCGTTTCTGCGGGGATTGTGAAAACCTCCACGGGCATAATTACACGCTAGAGGTCATCAT
>CAZMBV010000053.1:0-14474 GCA_964564335.1 uncultured archaeon | reverse complement strand
AAAATCAAGAACATAGCATAGAGGACCTTTAAGCTCCATATTTAATCAGCCTCGCCCAATCTCTGAAGGACATCGATAAAAATGTGCCCTTTGATGACATTATTCCTCAACAACAATAATAGGAGCTCCTTCTATTACAAGAATTGATTCAAATGTCAAATGAAGAGAAATGTGTTGGAAAAGAACCTCGCAAAGTTATTGCTAGGGTAATCAGTCAGGAAGGTTACTGTGCTATCGGGCACAAGATTGGTGATGAAATAGAGTTCGAGCATTTCGGAGTTAAAGGAGATATCTGTATCAATGCACTATTCACAATGCTTCCTGTAGTCTATGCAATGATGCATAATGCATACTTTCCGTGGTCTGAAGATCACTGTAAGGAACTCCATGCATGTCCAGATCCTAAGAATCCTGTTGTCTTCGAGCTTGACAGGTCCTTACCCATGGATCGAAAAGCCTCTGGTTAGTCTATTCTATTTCAATCTTCAGAGAATCATACTCGCCCGGTTTGAAGGCTAGTCTGACTCTTAATCTATCTCCAACCTTGGTTTCAATACATTCTGGAAATGGAAGAAATAGCTCTCTCCATCCATCTTCCATCGTTAGTATGATGTCCTCGTACAATTTTGATTCAAACATACCTAGAATACCGTGTGCTGTTCCACTTTGAACAATCTCAAATTCAAGTTGTTTATCGATGTTTGCTGGCTGACTCGATTGTGCAGCCAGGTCAAACGTTTCCAGTTCTAGCAGATCTGCTAGGTCCTTATTCTGCTCTCTTTCTGCAGTCTGAGGAAGTCTCGGAAATTGTAATCCTTCAACTAAGAATCTGTTCCATAAGATTTCGTTGTCTACCGGAACAACGAACAGTTTAACTTCTTGTGGTATGATTTTTCCATCCGTCTTTAGCAGATGGTTTACAGCGTACTGACTTGCAGGCACCTGTTGTTCAATGAGCATGACTGAAGAGAGCATCTCACAAAGAATGACATCTGCTTTTTCGTGGGGTTTGAAATCGTAGAAGTGTGAATGGATGAATTTGATATTTTCCAATACTCCATTCGTTTCTGCAGCTCGTTTTGCATACTTTATAGATTCTACATTTGCATCAATAGCTGTTACTTGAGCTCCCTGCTGTGCAGCTAGGATTGCCAGTATCCCACTTCCGGTTCCCAAATCAAAAACGATATTGTCTGGTTGAATCAATTTTTCAATTGCTAGACTGAATTTGTGTATTCGAGATTTGTGACTAAGTAGGCCAGCTGCTTGAAGTATTGGAAATGGAGTTGCATATTCTCTATCTGACATCATTTTTCCCCTATCACATGCTACTTATAATAAGAATGATGGTCATCGACTTGAATTAAGGGACAAGTATCTCACTGTACCAACATGAAAAGGATGGCTTAAAGTCGTGTCTGAGAAAGTTCTTGAATCTGCAAAGACTGCCTTAGAAGATGACAGACCCAATGATGCGATTATTGCGTTGGAGCCACTTGTTGAATATGATGATGAAAATGTTGACGCATTAGTCTGCTTAGGTATTGCTTATGTCCAAGCAGAAATGCCTGAGAAAGCTGTTGAAGTTCTCACCAAAGCAGATGAACTTGTCGAGCAACATTATGTAGTTGAGTTGTTCCTTGGTAGAGCTCTATGGGCTCTTGGAAAACTTGTCGCCGCGGAAGATCGAGTTCGCGAAGCATTGAGTCTTGATTCGAGTCAGTCTGAAGCTTGGATTGATCTCTGTAGAATTATATTTCAGAGGCGTGAGTATCGAGAAGCATTGTATCACATTGAACAAGCACTGGAGCAATTTCCAAATGAAGTTGGACTTGTTTTCTTACATGCTTTGACTCTCTATCGATTGGGTGACTTCACATTAGCCACTGAGCAATGGGCACGAGTACATAGACTCGAACCCTACTTAATGTCAGGAATTTCGAATTACGCGTATATTCTATTGCTACAAAATCGATCCTTTGAAGCAGCCCCATTCGTAGGATATGCAAATACAATTGATCCTGATGACTATCGGTCGCTTATCCTGCTGGGAGAACTTAGATTCCAGTCTGGTGATCACGAAGGTGCTTTGGAATGTTTTGGCAAAGTTCTAGACAAAGACCCAATCAATATTGAAGCGCTCTCTAGATTGGCGGTGATTGCGCGAAATGCGCGAGATGAAAAATTATCTAGGGAATATCTTAGTCGAGCTGAGATGGAGCTTGGTAGAAACCCTGAATCGTGGAGAGGTCTTTGCAGCGCTTATCCTCTCCTTGGGATGTGCGAGGAATACATTGATTGTTTAATTCGTTGGACAAAGTCCGATAAAAATGCTGCAGCACCATGGGTTGTATTAGCAAAAGAGTATGACCGATTAGGAAAGCTTGAGTATGCACGTAATGCCTGGCGAACAGTTTTTGAATTGCGCGGTTATGTGAAGATACGATGTCCACACTGTGATTCCGAAGCGAGATTGCCTTATGATTCTGTCAAAGGATTTGATGTATACTCTCCAAGAGTTTGTCATTCTTGTGGAGAGAAGATCAACATGCCTGCAGGACTATCTGCTAATTAAGAATGATGTGTGAATTATGGGTGAAAGAAGATATCCAAAACATCCAATTCCTGGTGTAGGTGCAATTGTTATTGGCAGTAAAGGGATTTTACTTGCGCGCCGTGACAAATCTCCTGGAGAAGGTCTCTGGAGTATTCCCGGTGGTGGTGTTGAGATTGGAGAAACTCAGAAGGAATCGGTTTTTCGAGAAGTATTGGAAGAAACAGGTATTGAATGTGAGGTGCTAGATCTTGTTAGTACAGATGACCTGATCACTCTGGATGACACAGGTAGAGTCGAGTTTCACTTTCTACTGAATCATTATCTTGCTCGAGCAATAACAGAAGATACGAGACCTGAATTTCCAAATGGCGAAGTAGCATGGTTTCATCCAAATAACCTACCTGATGACATGGTGAATCAAAGGATCATCGATTTACTTGATGCCTTAAAAGATGCAATTCTTGATTTAATGAACCAATAACCTCTAAGAATTAATCTTTCCCAGAAATTGCCAATAAATATAAGAATCTCCGTATCCTGTGTTGATACAACTGTTAGTTTTTGAAACTAAGGATGTGTAATCTTCAATGTTTAGAACCATAATAGCACTTTTAATCGCATTAGTAACTGCAGTATTGATTGGAGCATTCCAAATACTTTCACTAGACCTCGCTACCATACAAGCTATCATAGGTAGCACGACTATAACGAGCGACCTCATGGTAATGGGAGCGACTCTATTTGGTGTTCTCCTATTCCCATACACAGCGGCAATGGCTGGGATCTATTCTCCGCTTGTTGCACTTGGTGTAGCTGGATTCATTGCCGGCTTAATCTCAAAGAGCGGTGTACGAATGTTATTCGTATCAATTATCGCAATGGTCCTCTTCTTCCTGGGCTTTTACATTCTAACTTATGCAGGAGATCCAAGCAATTTCACAGAGATGTTCAATATCGCACGTTCGTTTGCTATTGATTTTGGAGTAGCATTTGGCCTTCTCTTTATTCCAGGCATCATTGGTGCTTCATTAACCGCAGAAGACTACTAATATCAACACAATTTTGGGGGCAAGAGCCCCCATCAATCCTTTTTCTTTTCTTTTTCTGATTTGAGGGTCTTTTCTAAATGATTTGAGGTAAGTTTCAGAAACTCGTCAACATAGTCTTTATGAATAAACGCCCCTGCAGCCATGGGATGACCGCCTGCTTCCGCAACGAGTTTCCCATGTTTTTCATTCATAAAATCGGCAACTGAAACAAAGGTTTCTTTGAGACTAATTCCTCTCTTAACGAGATACTTGTGTGCACGTCCGGAGAGTTTTACTAAAGGGCTGTCAGACGAAGTGTTTGAACTAACTCCGATAATTGGTTTATCAATTGGAACAATGCGTGAACCCTGCGCCATACCAATAACAATCCCTATGATTGTATCTGGAGTATCCGGGTCATTCACTAGATAAAGCCCTTTCATTGTTGCATACCCATTATTTTCTAGTCTTCGAAGAGCTGTAGCTAAATTCCTGCGATGTTCTTGAAGCAGATGACGTCCTTCAATTATTGCCTCCTGGTCACCAAGGCAAATCTTAACTCCAACCTCGGGTCTCTTATTCCTTCCACAGGCATTTAGCAGTGTAGAGAATTCCTTGGCACTACGCATTTCAGTTCTTTCTGGCCGATTTGGTAATATTATAACATCACCAATCAAACCCTTGGCAATCTTTGGATCATTGTACATTTCAAAAATATATTGAATAAGTTTCTGGATTACAGATTGTTTCTCATTCGATTCCAAATTTACCCAAGTTCTCCATTCATCATTTCCATTCTTCATGGATATTCCTAAATCCTCAAAGAAACTGTAACATGCTGCTTCCTCTCCCGTTAATCCTGGAAGATATGGGTCCGTTGCATATTGTAAGAGATAAGGTAGAGGTCGTGTGTTGATTCCAAAGAATGTAAGGTCGCGTGTGACTTTTAGGAAGCCAGCTGCCTCTCCAAGTTCAATGATACTGCTGTTCACTCCGGTGAATCCTTTTCCATAAAAATCTTGTAGATCCCCGGTAGCTCCTACAATTGCCAATTCTGTGAGTTCGACGTTTTCGGGTGATAGTCCTAAAGCAAATAAGAATGCGACGCCAGAACCAGATATGTCATAACTTCCACTCATACCATGGTGGGACGGATTAATCTCGATAATCTTGTGATGATGAATAGATTGCTCATCTTCTTTATCACGGTCTTGTGGAAGATGGTGGTCAAGAATAATCACTTGTTTTACTTCATCCATAATAGCAATGTGATTTTTGATTAAGCTGAATTGCCCAGTGCCAAAATCACTGAAGATTACTAAATCTGGTCGGAAACGCTCAATTTCACTTTTTATTTCAATAATGGATTCGGAGTTAATCTGATGGACGTTTTTCCACTCAAACTCTTTTTTCTCATGCTCAAGCGCACGTACAATGATTGCAAGGGCAGAGATGCCATCTGCATCAATGTGTGAGAACGCCATAATTTTCTTTGAATTCTTTGTCGCTATGACAGACGACCTTAGCAATTCAATCATGGATTCTGGTAGGGTTTCAAGAAGATTCTCCATTGTACTCCACAGAGATGCTCTCTTTCCATAATATAAGTGGGCCTCTCCGATACAGTGAGAGTTCAAGTACCCCCTTATTCAGTCGCACGAAAGACTCTAGATATAGCAAGGAAAAGAACAAGGAATACACTCGCTACTGCAGCAAGTACCTTTGCTACTTTTTGCCATTTCTTGAGAGGAATCTCAATATCTCTTAGATCGTTCTTTACTCTCTTCAAATAGACTCGCCGTTCTGTGTATAGGGCTTCTTGATCATCAGCACTAGAAGAGAATGTTACCCAGCTTTCATACAGAGGAGATTCTGGGTTGGTTTCCAACCAATCGATCCACAAATGCAAAATTTCTTCTCGATGTGGTTCGGGAAATTCTTCAATCGTACTTCGGATTTTATTCTCCCAGTCATTTATCATTTCGAATTTGCACCTCATTTTCCCGGCAGAGGAACAATCAAACTCATGCTAAATTACTATTAAATGTTGGGTAAATGTCATATATTATATTAGCATTGGCGCTAAATTCTTCCTCAAATACACTATCCTCGGAAGCCTATAAGTTGCGCGAAAGCAGCACCCGGCCTTTTAATGAAACTGCTGAAGTGCATCTATCGCATTTTTGATAGTTCTCTGCTCCATTCTTTGATATCATCACGGAGCTTCTGAATGTCAGTTGGGCTTATTGTATCAACTCGACCATAGGTTCTGAGGATGCGGGTCCAGCGTTGCATCTTGACGATAAGACCGCCTGCTACTCCCTTACTCTCAAGCATTTCAGCTGCTTCGTTTATCTTTGTGGATAAGTCACTTGCAATGACCCCATCTCGTATCTGAGTTTCAAGAGTATCAAGAATTGCTTGATGTGATGAAACTGCTCCTTTCTTTGTAATTGACGGACCACTCGATTGACTTGGTGCTGCATGACTAATATTTTTCACAGCTTCTAGGATTTCATCTAGTTTCTCAGCATTTGCGATTACTGCTAACTGTAAGTCAGATTGCGCATCTTGAACTTCTGTAATCTTTGAAATTACATCGATCATTCTGTTCAACATCTGTGTTAGTCTCTCAATAGCTCCGTTGATCTCAGTCAACTTTGCTCTAAGGTAAGTATCTTCTTCATTGCTCATGATAATACCCTCGTCAGGGGGTAGCGTCGAATACACGCAACGATAGAAAGACACGTACTCAGAAGATATAACTTTCTGTGGCGTGCATCATATTCAATTTAATGATGTACATAACCGAATACTAATATTCAGCATAAGTAAAAATCGTCATGAAGGAATAGATTACTACTTTCGTTGTATATGGAGTGTAAGGTTAGTGTATGCTGTAAACTACAAAGAGCGTGAACAGAAAGATGTCGAGATGGCTGGGTCACACGACGTAACCGTACGCTGGCTTATTGGACGACAGAATGGCGCAAAGACTTACGCTATGCGGCTCTTCGAGATGGCTCCAGGTGGTTTCGTTCCAATCCATACTCATCCTGAGGAACATGAGATATTTGTCCTCAAAGGCGAAGCTAAGTTGATTGGTGATTTTGAAGGAACTGCTAAGAAAGATGATATTGTTTACGTCCCATCAGATGCACCTCATGGCTATGATAATAGAGAAGGAAAGGAAGTATTTCGCTTCATCTGTGTTATCCCTCTTCTTAATGCTGAATAGAATTCATTCACTTCAGTAGGTACCTTTTTCTTTAACCGTTTACCCGGAAGGTTCGGGAGCTGATTGAATGGACCTCAGCAAAAAGTCACTCTGGATATTCGATGTAGACAACACACTGGTTTTGGATGCTGAGCATCCGACTCCTTTTAAGGATGCTTTGAAACTCTGGAAATCTCTTAAGAAGAAAGGAGTCACTCTAGCTATTCTTACGAATGTAGGCAGACTCTCTTCAAGGCAAGTACATCAGGCTGTTGAGAAAGCTGGTTTTCACTTGCCTCTTGAGAATGTTATGACTGCCGGAGCTGCCGCTGCTGCATATGTTCATAATAGAAAACCCGGAGCAAGGTGTTTTATCATTGGTGAAGGTGGTGCACAAGAAGATTTCATTGCCAGAGGGCTTGATGTGACTAACAATCCTCCTATCGATTATGTCGCAATTGCAGCTGATCGTGGAATGACTTTTCATGAGCTTAACTTTGCCACGAAAATGGTGAAAGAAGGAGCACCCATTATCTGTATTAGTGGCAGTCGCGACTATCCGGGAATCTATCTGGGACAAGAAGATATCTTCATCGGAGAGAGATCTATCGTAGCCGCAATTGAACATGCTACTGGTGTCGATGCAGTCATAGTTGGGAAACCACTCCCTGAAATCGTTATAGAAACCATCAAGATACTTGGTTTCGAAGTGGCTGAATCAGTATTGGTTGGAGATAATCCTCGCTCTGATATTGCCGGTGGAAATGCAGCAGGTATGACAACTATCTTGGTTCAACGAGACTCTGACAATATTGTAGATTTTGAGTCTGGCGACTTGGATACAACACCTACTATCACTGTTGGAGCTCTTGATGAATTGATAAAGAAACTCTAGACAACTCGTAATACTCAAAGGGAACCGAGTATATTGGAATTCCATGCCTCTTGACGATGGAATAAGACTCCATTTTGAAGTTGATAGACCAAATCTTAGAGTTGGAATGGTTACGATAGACAATTTGCAAGTCGGTCAATCTACTCTCTCCTTTGAAGAGTACGAACAGGAGATTTTCAACGAGATACGTTCTAGGATGACACTTGAGGATGTGAAGGATGATTCTATATTTCGTTCATATCGGGACTTATACTGGTCTTTCGGAATGGATCCGACGAAGCTTAGAGTGTCCAGCGAGGCAGTATTGCGAAGAGTTCTCAAAGGTTTGAATTTATGGAGAATCTCGGATATTGTAGATATCATCAATCTTGCATCAGCATATCACAAGATTCCCATCGGTCTGATTGATATATCAAAGTTAGATGGAGATTTAGTCATTCGGTCAGCACACAAAGGAGAAATTTTCCAACGAATTGGCGGTAAGACAATTATGTGTCGTGGTAGGGAAATAGTCGTAGCTGATGAAACGAAGATAGTCTGTTTCGGGTACGCAACTCACGATTCAGAAAATACAATGATTACAAAGAATAGCACAAATGTTCTCGTCCTTCTATATGGTGCTGAGGTTGTGACGCGAACTATAATGGAGGATGCACTAGCGACAACCGTCAATATGATTGGTCAATGGCTAGACTGTGATGTATCTAAACCAATTATCTTTAGGTCTAAATCTTAGAACTCTAGGAATGGTTCACCAAGAACAATCCTCTCAAGCAAACTGTTCTTACTTGCTTTCTTCACCATCATCTCGAATTGCTTTTTCAATCGATCTTCATCAACGTAATCAGGTTCCCTTACTCCCATGCTCTCTATTACTAGTTGGAGCATGTACTCGAATTCATATTTGAGATAATCTATCTTCCTTGTCTTACCCTTCCTCGTAACTTCTTTCTTGATCTTCTTGGCTAAGCCCTGTTTGATTGCCTCACGGGTTTCTGTCAGGTAGAATGACATTGACTTCTCATAATGTAATTCTCCTCTTTTGACGAGTTCCTGTAAGAATTGAAGACCAAATGTCCTCCGAGCTATTGCTTCAATCCGTGCAACAAAACCGTTGACGATATCCTCATAGGAGATCAGACCTGCTTGCCCTCGACTTTCGAATACCTTTTCAGTATCAGAGGCATTCTTGAATTTCGTTTTCTTTTCGAGGAGTTCCTTTTCTTTCTCCTTTCGAGCTGCTTCATCTGCTAGTTTCTTCGCTTCTTCTAGCCGCTTCTTTTCAGCTTCCTTTCTTGCAGCTTCGAGCTGCTTCTGTTTCTCTAGTTTCTCTTTTTCCCTTGCTGCAGCTTCTGCTTTTTCTTGTGCTATACGTGCTTCTTCCAATTGCTTCATGATTTTCTCTTGCTCTGCTCGAAGCTTTTTCATGTGTGTCTGAACGTCTTTTTCTGTAAGCGTGATGTGTTTTGTTAGAAGCCATCGTACACCAATTTTGTTGACCTTAGGTTTGATATCCGCTGATGAGAATATGAAACTAGCTGTCTGTTGGCCGGGTAGCTGAGTAATGATTTCTTCTGAATCTTTCTCACCAGCTATTGGCTCAAGAATTCGTTCTAGAACCTTTAGTGATTGCTCGCTGCTGATTCTTCCTGCCGCGATTGTGTTGAATTGTTCGAAAGCTTTGTAGTCAATATCTTTCGGACTTTGAGTTGCTATTAGGCACTCAATACCATATTTTCGAGCTTGTCTGAAGAGTAGTAGGTATGTTTCTTTTGGACCAGGAGCTCTCATCCCTGCTGGGATGAATGGGGCGGCTTCATCTTGGAATATCATTAATCTAGGTTTTTCGGTGAATCCTTGCCTAAGCATCCATGAATAGAGTTGATTCAAAACAATTGCAATGAAGAAGTGTTTTTCTTCTTCACTTCTCAACGTCTTTAGGAAGATAACATTGATTGGTGTCTTTCCATTCACTGGTTTTGTAAGAAAATCAAAATCGATATTCCCTTCTTCTTTGAAAAGAAGTTGAGAAGAACCTACTGTCAGACTCCTTATTCTTGTTGCAAGCGTCTGCCGCTCACTGAATTTCATAAATGGTTCGAGATCTACGCCAGCTGTTTCTGGATCTGCTACTAGCATATCAGCTAATTCTGATAATTCATCTATCTCTGTTTTCTCCCCTTCCCAGATTGTTCTGAGAAGCTCATAGATGGCTGCAAAAGCTTTTCCTTCCCATGATCGTGAGAGTCCTGCAACTTTCATGAGAACCTTAACGAGGGTTCTAGCTGAGTTGTCGAGGAGTCTAATAATATCATCTTGATCTGCATTTCTATCTGGGAGTTTCAATGGGTTGATTGAAATAGCCAATCCTTTACTGCTTGCTGGTGTATACACTCGGACTAGTACCTTGTCCATGTATTGTTTAAGCCGATCTGGAGGTACTCCTTTTTCACGTAGTTCTTTCGGATCTCCAGGTAGCATGAGAGATGCGATATCTCCTTGTGGATCAAAGGCAATAATAGGAATTCCTTTCATTGCGGCCTCTTCTAGAATACATTTGGAAAGTACTGTTTTTCCCGATCCTGTTGAGCCGAAGACACCACCATGGCGTCTAAGGAGATCTGTACTTATCTCAAATTTCTCATCAGTTCTTTTTCCTTCCTCGTCAAGCCTAAAGCCAAGCCAGAGCTTATCGTCTCCCATAGCAAACACCAGTTACTTCTGTAAAAGAATTTGAAGTTTTAAGAGCCTTTCCAGTATAAGTTAATTCTATATTAAAAATAAAAAATGAAAGTGTGGATGGAGAATATCTCCATCCAAATTTATTCGCCTATTTACCTACTGGTTCGTATCTTCTTCCGAGGAAGATGACTATACTGAACACTAGTACAACTGCAATGCCAAAGAGAACACCTGCAGCCCAAGAATAACTTAGTGTATCTCGAATCACACTTGCAGTAAGGTAGACACCTGCCATTATCACACCTAAAATGAGTGAAACAATCATGAACCTTGATGTCATTTCTTTCGTTTGTCCATCTTCAGTGCCTTCCGCAATTCGGCCTCCAAAGAAAACGAAGACAAACAAGAAGATATACGCAATGACAATCATTGTCCCCATGTCGAAGAGGTATCCTTGAATTGTTGCGCTAACACCATCAAGAAGTCCATAGGTGAGAAGTGTTGCAATCGACATCATGTACACAAGCATGTTTGACATCATCTTGTCATCAGGATGCACGAATCCGGTTATTTCAGTGAATGTATTGATTATCGCGATAATTAGTACTGCCGCAAGAACAGCTAGCGATACGAGCCAGATGTAGAACGGGATCAAAAGTACATCTCCCGTTGCTGATAAGAAATCAAGCAATGCTTTCACTCCTATAGTACCACCTAGCAGTGTCAATCCAATTCCTGAAAGAAAGTTTCCAATCGTAGTAAGCCTAACCATACATCTATCCTCCATGAGGTAGTGTAACTAAATGCCATGTTTGCCTGTTTTCTATTAACTCTTTGCTACATATCCTAGAACCAAGATCGGTGACGCCTATTTTCCATTCAGAAAGGTTAAACCTTTTCGAGTGATGATAATCATGAGGGATTTGGTTTTGCCTGATGAACCAGATAGAATCGTTGTGAGCAAAGATAGACTTGCACGTTGCACGTGGTGCGGAACTCTAGAAAGTAATGGATGGGTGTTTTCAGAAAAAGGAAAAATCTATTGTACCACAGAATGTATGCTCGCAGATAACGTTGGGCGAACCAGAATATCAGCTATTGCGACATTAGCTTGTAGTATTGTGATTTTACTTCCATATCTGATTTTCTTTGCTCTTGGTTCTCCTGGTATTGGGATGGAGCCAACGTGGGAATTCATCATATTTGGTATCATGTTCTTCATCCTCGGTATTGGAGGTGTTCTTACAATGAATGAAGGGGAGAAGTATCAAGACAGAAAGGGCAAATATAATGGAACTCCACCACTAGAATGTGAATACTGCAACCATCCGAATCCCCCTAGCGCAACAAGATGCCTAAATTGTGATGCAGCTCTTTCAAGAGCTCCTTTTGTGTCTGAATCGATCCCTCCGTGGATTTACAAGCAAAAGAGAGTAAAGGGCGTGAAATGCCCTCATTGTCATGCGATCTATTCCTATCTACCATCCATGATTTCAGATGATAGACAAGTGGTCTGCCAGAACTGCAATCGTCAATTTTCTCTTCCCTTTTTGGATGATGATTCTTCTGTTGCTATGAAACGAGCGCAGTACTAAGATTGTCTATGCTGCTTCAGGAGCTGTTTCTTCTAAGAAGTAGGTTCCAATGCACGCAATGCCTATGAAGGCAATTACGAGAAGGGCTAATCCTGGAAAGAGACCTCCCACAGAATACGCAAACTCAGCAGATATTGGACCGATGATCATTCCAGAACCAAAGAATATTGAATAGACACCCATTGTACTACCTCTGGATTCTGCACTGGATATGTCGGTTAAGTATGCCATTGCTGCAGGTGGAAATGAACCTGCAATGAATCCCAACGTTGGTAGCAATGGCCATAATCCATTTGTCCATAGTGAATCGAATGGTATACCAACAAGCATGTATGCCAAAGATCCAAATCCTAAGAGCCCTAAGACAATGAATGGTCTTCTTTTCCTAGTGTAATCTGATAGGTGCCCCATCACAATTATACCTAACACCAGAGATACTCCGAGCATTGCAAAGAGTACAATCAGATCCATAGCTGTAATATCAAAGTATTCTTCGACAATATATTTTGTCTTGGAAATAACAAGTCCGTAGAGGGAAATAATCGGAATGTACACCGGGAGCATCTTCTGAACATTTCTGTCTCCAGCAACCTCTCTTAGAAGTTCCATGATACTTACTTCTTCATGCGAAATCACTCTGGTTTCCTTTATTAAAATCAGTGTGAGAATTCCCGCAATCATACACGCCGCAGCTGCTGTTGAGAGCAGTAGAAATGGTGCAAATCCTAATTCAAGCATTATAATTCCTAAACCGAATCCACCTGCAAGACCCATCAATGTAGAGAGGTCATAATATCCCATAAGACGAGCGCGGTTATCCTCTGTTGAACAATCAGCTATCATGGATAGTGTTGTTGTGACTTTTGATGCTGCGCCAATACCAAAGAGACCCGCTAAAATGAATGCAATAATATCAATTGTAGCAATCCCAAATAGAAAAGCTGCCGCAGCAGTTAGGAATAAACTTGCGGCGAGGATTGGTTTTCTTCCTATCTTATCACTGTATGAACCAAAGAATGAAACTGTGCTTAACTCTGCTAATGGATAAATCGCGAGTACGATTGCGACACCCCATCCTTCTAGGGCTCCACCCATATAGACTCCGCTAGAAATCACAGCAATCGTTACGTAGAATGAAGCTCGCATAATTAGCGTTATTAAATACAGCATTATCAAGGTCAACGCATGACCAGATTGTCTTAGTCCCATTCTTTGGCGCTCCGAATGTATTGAACTGGCTCGGTCATTAGCGTTTATAAGCTTGGTTGATTGTATTATTAAACTATGGTCACCAATAAGATTCCCGAAGAAATTGGTTCCTCGGATTATGTCTATTTGACACTCTATCGCTTGAAATCGCTAACTGATGAAGAGAAACATGAATGGTTTGGGTCTTGGAGAAAAATTAGAGATCATCTCCCGGAAGGAATAAAGATCATTACTGAGGCGTCAAGCGCCTTTGGAACAGAGTATACTGGGTTCATTGTCTATGAAGGCCCTCTTGATAGATTTGAAGAATTAGTAGATATTCTGGAAGACCATTCCAGAATGTTTCTGGAGAAATCACTCACTATTATTGGAACTCAAGGATTCTCACTTCCAACTGCAGAATTTCAGAAAATCATCGATGGACGACCAATCGATTGAACAGGTGTCTGTTTTGCCACGGAGCACTGCTTTTTATCTGGAATAAATTTCCCTGAAATCTGACCATGGTAGGTTGAGACGATGCCGAGTAAAAGCTCACGAAAAACTATAGTGATTCTTGTCTTCACTCTAGTAGTTGGTATCCTCCTCTACACTTACGCTCCTAGTGATATTCAAGCTGGAGAATACGATGCGACCCTATCTATTGAATCTCCAAGTGTATCTATTAGAGAAACCTATATTGTAATTCTTCAAGATTCTGGACCTTCTTCAGAAAACATATTCACCATAAATGGAACTTCTACCGTTATTGAAGTGACAATTCCTGTGACAGCATCGATTTCAACAGACCATCCCATTCGTTTCATTCTGAATGCAACTGGCGATGCTATAACTGCTGACTCCATTCACCTCTCGTTCACAAACAATGAAGGCTTCAATGTCTCATTGCGACCGACCCGTCAATCAGGACAGGTTTTCACAATCGAATATCAACCGCTTGTCAATTCTCGGGCCGCAGTCATGATATTGGGAGTTGTGGCAATTTTATGGTTTACTGAGGGTATTAGTCTTGTAGCCACATCCATGTTGATACCGGTCCTCATCGTACTGACCAATATACGACCTCCCACGGAAGCACTGGCTCCATTTTTTGACCCAGCTGTTGCTCTCATATTTGGTGGCTTCTTAATTGGCAGAGCGCTCACAAAATATGAACTTGATAAACGACTAGCTCTTCTTATCCTTTCTAGAACGAAAGGTGGTGGCGGATCACTTATTCTAACAGTAATGGGAGTTACTGCATTTCTTTCAATGTGGATTAGTAATACTGCTTCAGCTGCAATTATGATTC
>CAZMBV010000052.1:0-14523 GCA_964564335.1 uncultured archaeon | reverse complement strand
GCTAACATCAATACCGGTGTAGAAATATATCCAAGTAATGGAACTAGCCCTGGTAGGATTCGCTATGTTGACCTTGAGATTGATGTTGTAAAAGCACCTGCAGATCAACCACCACGAATAATTGACAGACACTTACTCAAACGTGCTGTGCAACGAGGTTTCATCACAGAAGAAATGGCAGAATTTTCCAGAGGAAAAGCAGAGTCGATTGCCGAGCAGATGGCACAAGGAATAGACTTGATTGGAATGTAGCTTCTAATTCATTCTGAGTCTATTGATTTTGATGTTCTCAGAGATAGGTCAATTGCACTCAAGATGTCTTCGAGAGTTGCTCCTAAGCTGTCAATACTTCTCTTGCACTGTATTGTGATAAGTAATTT
This sequence comes from uncultured archaeon, assembly GCA_964564335.1. Taxonomy (GTDB): domain Archaea; phylum Asgardarchaeota; class Thorarchaeia; order Thorarchaeales; family Thorarchaeaceae; genus SMTZ1-45. Next base: position 14,143 of record CAZMBV010000052.1, on the reverse strand, counting down.
CGCTCCTTTAACAGAACAATCGATAGCCAGATCCTTTGGTAAAGGAGTATTGTCTGGCTTGACGGTTTCGAGAATTCGTTTGGCTACATTAGATGACTGAAAATCGAGTTTGATTGTCGCAATCACTTCTTACTACCCCTCTTATTCAGTTCAACAATATTGTGCAGTGCAGTTTCTTTCTCTTCAGCACTCCCAGTGATTGTGATTGATTGTGGTGAAGATGCGATTATCGTTGTGTTAGTAGAGAGAAATTTATGATAAACCAATTTTAAATTCAATTTGGGTGATGGCCACACAATTGTAAACGTTTCACCGTTATCTAATGCTACAGGACGAACCATATCTACAATTCCAGATTCCAATGCAATACGCCCAACATCCGGGAGTATCTCAGTCTTAGACCCTGTCAGTGTTACAGTAGTACTAGTTGTTGTTGAATCTCCTTGTAGATTCGATTCGAGACGGTGAACTGTTGTTATTACATCTTTATGATGCTCCATATGGCTATCAATCAACAATCGTAAAGCTCTGCTACGGTCTCCAAGTAGTACACTTGTTATTGCCCCTGGTTGATTTTGAGTCCATGCTGTCTTACACACTATTTCAATTCCGGATACAAATTTTATTGGACTAGTTTCGCGCTCCAAAGTGAGAATATAGTCAGTACCCAGCAATTTAGGAATCACACTTGGATTTAATCGTGTTATTAAGACGGAAGTAAGTCGTTGCGCTTCGGTGGTGCTTAGATTACTTAATGGTGTTCTGAGTTTTGGGATAGGAATCTCAGCCTCGTTTAATATTTCATCACACACTTTTTGATTTCCACTGATTGTCGCTAAGTAGGGATGTGTACTGTATAGAAGTGCTTGATCAAGTGGAAGCATATTCACTCCAAAAAGCTTGAATCCCTTACGCTCTTCAATCAGTCCATTATTTTGAGATAGGTCAATGATATCTTTGTTCGCTCCTTTTTTTGGTTCATTCATATCACTATTGAGCAAAGCGCCAGCAGCTGCAAATTGAATATCGTAATCATTCAAATCTATCAGAGATTTCGCAAACGCATACCCCGCGGCTGATATAGTGGAATCAGTTCCTAATGTGAGCGAATCTACTTGTTCTAATTCAGAATTACCTCCAATAATTAGAGGATAGTCTTTACCTTTCTTAATTCTCTTTTTACCTATGATATCAATGCCAACTATTATTATTGAGGATGATTCGAACCTTTCTCTTAATTCGTTAATTGTTTCAACTGTCACCACTGGTTGTGAGAATGAGATATGGAAAAGAGATTTCGTTCTTGAGATTGCCTGAGAAATAATCGTGCTAGCAATTATTGCATCAGGATAGAGCGAAGTCAGAAGTACGTTCTGGTCGCTTATTTGGAAATTGATACTATTACAAACCTTCTCTAAAGTCTTCAGAGACGGTATCTTCTTAGCCGTCATGCTCATCTCAAAGGATTAGAGATGTGTTGGTGGTGATAAAACTATCTTAAAAGAATAGCAGCTTGATCAGGACTGTACTTCCAATCTGCAGGCAGAACTCTTGTCTTACGATAATACTTTGAAAGTCGATGAATTTTACTTTCAACAAGTTGAAGACCACGTTTTGATGAAAAATCTTTCTTGTTTTCTTCAAGGTGTCTTCGAATAGTTGCCGCTTTGGCAATCATATTTCTCAGGTCTTCTGGAACGTTTCGTTCTAGCTTATTTTCACGAATAATATCCATTACTTTCTTACCAGATATTACTTTAACAAGAGGAACTCCATATTGATCTCGGAGAATCATACCAATCATAGAGGGAGTATTTCCAGTCTTAGCTAACTCGATCACCTTTTCCTCAACCCACTTAGCGTCCTTTTCTTTATCCATCCATTCAGGCACGCGTAATGTTGAAGGGCGATTGCTACCAGACTGGCCCTTGCGTCGTGTGTGCATTCTTGCCATCGGAACTACCTCTAGATTATCTATTTTCCCAAAAGTATGGGTCTGCCCCACGGCCTAAGGCTGTTGATATAAAGATTGCCTTGTGTGAACTAATGATATCGCCCACGTTCACGAATTTCCTCCATACGGGAGAGCGATTCATTTGCTTCTTTACCTACTGTGTCTGAATACCCTTTGATTGTGGCTTTAAGCATACATTCCTGTAAATCCCAATGAGTTGTTTCTAGAGCTCTGTGAATGAGATGGAGGTCTACTCCTTTCATTTCAACTGTAGCATTCATTTCGGAGAGGCCAAAGTCTACCAACCAGAGTTTTGATTTTGAATCGATAATCACATTACTAGTTGTAGGGTCTCCATGAACTACATCACCCATGTGCAATAATCCAATTGAACGCCCAAACTCAAAACAGAATTGCTTCAACTGTTGCTCTGAGAGAGAACTTGCAAGCTGTTTAAACTGCATGCCTTCAATGTAGTCCATCAAGATTGTGTAATCATCTAGATTTACAGCATAAACTGCTGGCGTAGATACTCCCAGTGACCGAGCTACCGACAACATCTTGCATTCTCTACTTGTTCTTGTTTTTCTGAGATGTGAATCGATATCCTTGAAGAGATATGGTTTTGATTGTCGCCATTTCAAAACAAAAAGATGATTCCATCTCTCAGTCTTTAGGATGATAGACTCGGCTCCTTGAGCAATGACATTCTCCACTTTCATGACCTCCAGAGAATATCTTGTTCATCGGTGCGCCATTTTGGGAGAACCTGGGAATCACTGATTTCAATTGTACGACCTGCTTTGAATTGCAGTATTCCATTCCATGCTATCATGGCTCCCTGATCCCCTGCCAAAGAAGGAGAAACTCTATGGAATTTTGCACCATGTCGTTCTGAAACCCCTTCAAGTATTTCTGTCAGTCGGTTATTACGAGCAACTCCACCTGTAAGCAGCAGTTGTTCCTTTTTTGTATGGGCAATAGCTCTTTCTGCAATTTCTGCAAGCATACTAAAAGCTGTTTCTTGAACACTAAAACAGATGTCCGGAATTGGAACTCCTTCGGAGAGAAGTTTCTTTGCAGCAGTTAACATTCCTGAATAGCTAAGATCCATTCCTTTCACTGAGTAAGGTAGATTATGATAATTAGAACCTTCTTTTGCAAGTTTTTCAATATTAGGTCCTGCAGGAAAACTCATACCCAGCTTCCTTCCCAAGACGTCTAACATATTACCGATTGCAATATCCAGTGTTTCACCAAATGTCCGAAACCGCCCTCCAGCAAAAGCTATTACTTGAGTATTCCCTCCTGAAACATACACTGTAACAGGGTCCTTGAATTCAGACTCAAGACAGCCTATTTCTATATGTGCGACACAATGATTAACATCTACAAGTGGTATGTCAAGCTTCAGTGCCAAGGTTCGAGCCATAGTAGCAGTAGTTCTCAGACATGGCCCCAATCCAGGGCCTCTGGAAAATGCAATAAGATCAATATCACTGTAGTTAATTCCAGCTTTTTCTAGAGCAGTATGGATTATTCGAGGACCTAAGTCGGAATGGTGTCTGCTAGCTTCTCTTGGATGAATTCCACCCTCTGCAGGTTTTAACATGTCCCACTCATTAGATAGTACTTTTCCCTCGTCCGTGACAATTCCTGCTCCAAAAGAATGAGCAGTTCCTTCAAGTCCCAGACAATATAGTACCATGCTATTACCTTCTATCATCACAATTGATCTATTGGTTTTCTAAGCTGAGCGGATTTGCCATTTTAAATTGACTCTTTCGTTCGAACCATAGTAGAAACATCGTCTAGCAAAGGCTTTATAATACTCATAAGAGGCATCTCTTGAGAGGTGCATTGTGTGTCCGAAAAAATGCCCATTAAAGCACTTGAATTGCAACTAAATGACGTTATTTCTGTCAAGTTGAAAGACCAGAGAATATTCCGAGGACACTTGACAAGATGTGATATGTATATGAATCTCACACTTGCAGATGCAGAAGAACTTGAGAGTGATAACGTAAAAGCCAAGTATGGTCAAGTTCTAATCAGAGGTAATAACATTCTCTGGATCCAAATTCCCGAGTAATCATTATCGTTCAATTTCTCTGCGATATTTTTCCACTATTTCGACTAGTTGTTCCTCACCTTTCACACGAGCTTGTTCACGTACGTCTTTGATGAATACCTGAAAGATTCTGTCAAACTTTTTGCGGCTGATGAATGCAAACTCATCCACTCGTTGTAGTTCAACATCTTTTGCGTCAATAACAGGAATCACTGCCTTTACTAATTCATCTCTAGGAAGATGCGATAGCGGTGTATCAATTACCAAAGCACGTATTTCCTTCTCAATGAGCATTCCTGCTGTCTGCGGCCCTCCTCCAGAGGCATCTTCAAATAGGACAATATCTCCTTGCTTCAAACCGACTTTTTTATCATATTCTTCAATACTTTCTCGAGTGAATTGAGGTATTACTTTGACAGCAAGCATATCTCCACGCATTTCGAGATGTTTGACTCCCTTCAATAATTCAAGTCTAGATTTCAATGCCTTCATCTGTTTCTTAAGGTCATTAATTTCGCGTTCTGCCTTCTTTAAAGATGATTTTGATTTTTCTAACTCTCTATCACGTTTTATTTTCCAGAAGTTTTCTTGATTAACAATATCTAGACTATCTGATAATTCACTTTCACGGAATCTAAGAAATTCAACCAAACGTTGGAAATCCTCTACCTTATCGAGAAGCAGTCGATTATCAAGAGATACCTGCTCAGTCTTGGCCCTGAGTGCTTCAAAACGTTCTTGAGTCAACTCTTCTTCTGGTTCTGGTTGAACTTCAGGAATAGTTTCAGGTATCTCAGAGTCCACCCGTTCTAAGGTTGCACGAGCCTCATTGATTGAAGTACCTTTAATCACTAGAGCTTTCAGATGATTTCGGTCTATGTGGAGCTGCTCCTCTCGAATCATATGATCAATTTGCTGTAATTTTGGTTGTATTGATCGGTGTGCAAAAACTGCTGCAGTCAGAGCATCACGTTCGTGTGCATTACGAACTCTAATGGTTTCAGAATATTCTCTCGCCAGTTCTTGTTTTTCTGCAACTGGAATTGGTTTTCGCGGTGTGTATATTGCAGCGTTAACTGTACTTGCAATCTTCTCCACGAAATGCGGCACATGTGGCACATCAGAGGCAATCATCACAGGTATACCTTTTTCATACACCTCACGAATCATGTCTGCCCGAGTCAGCCCTTTTCCACTTCTTAATACTTGAACCCTGCCATCTAATGTGAGTAGACAATAAGCTGCTGTTGTCCCAGGATCAACCCCAAGTATAAAATATCTGGGCTTAACGCTGGATGTTGTTGCTCTGGGTTCTAGAGGTAGAAATTCAACTCGTTTTCTGACCGGACCAATTAGAACCTTCCAATCACCACTTTTCTTTGATTCAATTAGACTGCTAATAGCTGGAAGTGGTGCATTAGTCACTAGACGTGCACTCGAATATCCAAAATCTGATGTTCGAACATCAATGTCATAATCAATATCTGCTTCCTTTAGCTGTGACTCTATGTGCCGAGTCATCTGTTGAATCTCTGAATGGATTCTTCGACGATATCTATTCGCGCTCTGACCTCCGCGTCCAGGTTTTTTCCCTCGTGATATCTTAATCTCAGTCTGTTCACTAAAACATTCGAGATAATAACCAATTCCTTTTGAAGTAAGCTGTGCAGCAAGGTAAGCCGATTCTAGTGCAGTGGGTTTGCCTTTAACATAGAAACCATGGCGTCTAGCTAGAATTTTAAGGGCGATTTGGCGAGGGGGAATCCCTGTTACCTGCACTATCCGTGTTTCGGGAGGAATTCTGTCAACTAAACGAAAGAGCGACTTGCTATCTGGAACAATTTCAAAAATATTATCTGTGCAGAGCCATTTTGGCTTTATTTCACGAGTAAGTTTCAAGAGTGCTCCTCTAGATATTTCAGGATGTTCACTGAGGATGACCCCATCACGCATTGTTACACAGGCAAATTTTGGAGTTCTCTTTGATTTAGGACTGTATGATGGAAGTATATCAAACCCAATTATGAATATAGGTTCATTATCATCATCCATCTGGTTCAGCACTCACTTAATTGGAAAATATCGTGAACGGCTATGAAGATATTTGTCTAGTCATTTGATTTTGGACTGTTATACTCCCCAAACAACAAGTATAATAAAGGCTCGCTTAAGCAATCGGACAACACTCTCTTGAGGTGCCCTAACTGTCCGAACATATACAAATTGATAACAAAGATGCAATACTTAAGATTGGACGCGCTCTATCATCTAGTACACGACTCAAAATTCTACAGCTTCTTCTTCAAGGAGAGAAAGATGTAACACGAGTAGCTCGTCATCTTGGTGGAACAGAGGCTAACGCAAGTGCTCAGATCAAAATTCTGTATGAAGCTGGTTTGTTAGAATGCCGATATGAACCAGGTCAACATGGTCTGAAAAAGATTTCAAAGACAAAAGTGAAAAGCGTCACAATTAATTTTGAATAAATTAGTAAAATCTATTCTGCTGGAGAGCTTGCATAACTGACAAGATGAGCTTTCCAGCGGCGTATCCTTTTCAGAATATTGTCTCGTTCCTCAGTCCTGATTCCTCGCTTGCCTCTCGCCTTCAGGAAATTCAATACTATATCTATATCACGTGCTACTTTCTTCTTCCTCTCATCATCATCAATAAGATATTCTTTAGCCGTTTCAAGATATTCTAGAATTATATCTGCAGTTGCTTCTCCTGTCCTCAGTTCACGAGCTATGGGATCGAGAACTCTGCTGACCTTTGCGTTTGCTGAACTTGAATTCTCCTCGTCCTCTACAACGTCGTTAGGAATTGGTGGCTCTTCAGAGGGAATTTCATCAGGAAGGTCCTCCGTGATTGAATCCGAAGTAGGTGGTGCTTCAATTGAGTCAATATCTCGTTCTATTCTAGAGAAAAGAGGTACAATGGAGGGTGATAAATCTGGAAGTTCTGTGGCAAGATTAAGTCGTTCTCTCAATTCCCGCAACTGATCAAAGAGTTCAACCAGACCCGATTGCATATGATCTATCAATTGGCGGATATCATTCAATTCATCATCATTCAAGGACCTGAAGCCCCCAGAGAGTATCACTAAAGAATCCAGTTTATGGTCTTATCAGGATTGCGGGGGTGGCTTTGTACAATATGTGGAAGGAAGATTAGAGTAGGAAAATTCCAACCAGGATTATGATTATATAAGGAAAACAGCAAGACATGCTTTCGAAAATATAGTGGAATCACTCCCAGTCTTCCCATCATAGTTCCGATGTTTCATACCCTGTGGATGTATTCCTGCCATCTCTCTCAATTCTTAGATTGCTAGAAATGCTATCAAACTATCGTATTCGCACATAGAGAATGGGTTATTAGTCTCTCATGCTCGCAACCAGCGTAGATGTAGGTGAATGTGTTGGCATCAACTTCAAAGCACTTCGCAAGGCATTATCTGAGAGAAGAGAGCACCTGCAATCCAGTTGATTACTGCGTCATCTTTTTCTTTTATAAATCACAATGAAAATAATGATTACTGCAGCACATCCTCCAGCAAGGATTGTAGTAAGTATCCCGATATCAGTAACAATTGTAGTTGTCGTAGTTGTTGTTGATGCACCAACCAAATATGATCTGATGCTTGATTCAAAGATGCCATCACTTGTTTGTACAAGTACTTTGTAGTAGACACTTTTACCGGTTTCAAAAGGTGGAATTGTTCCAACATATTTGTTGATAGATTCTAAAATCATCTCAGTTGTATAATTTAGATTATCGTCCTCTATTCCAAAAAGAAGATTGACATCAAGAATCGGAACAGTAGATTGGATGTTGACAGAAACATTCACGTAATCACTCGCTGTGGGGGACATGGGCAGGAAGCTAAAGGCTGCAAACTCTACTTCAACAGGAACGATAAGAAAGCCTTTTGACGTATACGTCCTGATCATTGGATCTTGATAGACGCTATAACCACTCCAATGTGGAAATCCTATTGTGACATAGAACTGGTTTGCCGTGAAGGTCCATGAAGTAGCTGATTGACCAGAATCAGATTCGTAAGCACGCTGAAACACACCGATTGGAGTTGTTTGGCAAGTCACATTGAAGGATTCCGAAGTATCAAAGCTCCACTCGTAAGTAGTTCCTCCCATAATCATCTCAGCGAATCTATGACCTGCCATTTCTAAGTCAAACTTATCAGCTGAAAACAGCGATTCACTATCAACTTCTTGCTCATCAGCAAGAAAGACGAAATCAGAAACACTCGATTCAGCATAGTAATTTAATGCCAGAGATCTATTCTCCAAGTTCTCTTTACCACCAACAAACTGGACATCGAAGTTACCAATGTAATTGTCGACCTTTATATCTGCAAAATTATGCAGTTCATCTTGCTCATAATTCACTATTCCTTGGAACTGAGCAAGGAATGAAATCTTGTCTATGGTGATTCGCGTTGGTCGCTCGTCAAAAGATTCTAAATCGTTGCCAATTACCACAGATGTGTACCAGTCCCAATAACCATCATCAGTATATGGGAAAGCTGTATTTGTAATATTAATGAATGATATTCCCCAAACTACTTCATCTATGAGATTTACGGATAGATCACCACTTGAGTTGAATATGCCAAATGACTCACCTGGAAAGACAAAGTCGATTTTCTGGACCGATTCTGGGAGAAGATAATGAGTTAGATCACTATCTGCTGGATTTTCGAGGTCAATATCCATTTCACCATCTTCATTCATATTATCCCATAAGAGAAGTCCACTGAACTCGTAGGAAAAATCTATGTCCAATAAGTGCTCAATTCCATCCGATTCATACGATGAGTTGTAGTGCTGATCAATCTTGAAAACCAACCAAGACCAAGACTGTACATCTTCATCTACCCAATTCCATCCATTCTCATATGCATCTGCATTGATTTCTGAGAAGGTGGTGTTCTTTGCTACCCATGCAATATCCCAATAACCAGGTGTGTATTCTCCTGCATCTGTAAAAACCACATCACGTACAAAATCCATGTCTTCTGATGATATGGGCTCCATAGTATCTGCGTAGAACCATGTGTGGGTTGAGGACCATGTAGTTGTCCAGCTAAATGTCTTAATACCCATGAGTGAAACTACCAGCATCTCATCACCAATCAAAGTAGCATTGGGATCCCATCTTAGCTGGACCTCCAGACTTTCCAAACTTGTAGAATAGATATCATATGAGCTGATATGTTCATAAACGAAGAATTGATCCTCCTCTGTTTCTAAATTTCCGTCTAAATCGATTGCGCCATTCTCATCATTATAGACCCATTGTTTCACACCCCACAATCCACCTCTTGGATTACCAATGAACATAGTCTGTGGGTATTGGTATGTAGGGGTCACAAGTTCATGAGGGCCATACATGTATACCGATCCTAAAGTAACCTGTTTCCAGTAAATGTGCTCATTTTGAGCCGTAGCGTTGACCAGAACTCCATGATATTCGAACTGAAACGCATTGAGATATTCTCCATCGAATGTCAAGAAAAGGTCCCCAGTGTATGTAGCATTAAGGACCCTGTGTGTATATACCTTCGTGAATGAAAAAGATGGTCGGACATAAGTTTGACCATTAAAGTCAAAAACATCATGTGTACCGTTATTATAGGTTTCAATCATAGTGATGTTCAAAAGAGGGAGTCCTGAGCCGTCAGTGATATTGTACATAGTCCCATTTAGGAGAGTATAGAACCAGATTGTGTCCGGTCCTACTTCAACTCCATCGGGATATACCATAGTCGAGAAAATAGAACTCCCATTAGCATCAAACTCGAATATCAAGTACAAGTATGTCCTATTCAACAACCAAGTTGTGCCATTTAAAAGGTCTAAAGCAAGACCTTCGGGACATGAGTATGCTGGACCAGAATATAGAATATTCTCGATGGGATGAAAATTCAATCTATCATCATACCATCCAGATTCGATAGAATATCCGTAAGTAGTTGGTGACCAAATCTCAGTATCATTGTAAAAACCATATCTCACATGATATTCGACAAGAGAATGGTTTGTTCCGTTTACCTCGACAAATGGACCTTCTCCATCATCTTGAACGGTGTAGTAATTATCAAGATATCGAACTGATTTGACTACAGGAAGTAATCCTCCATCTGATATAGTGCGATCAAGTTGCCATTCTTCTTCAGCATTGGCGCCTGGATATGGCATTTCATATTTAATTCCATCACTCTCGTGGAACCAAAATTTGCTGTACTGGATATTTGCAACTCCTATGTCAAATCCATTAAGAATTGAGTCATAATATCTAATTGGTTCAGATACTACATAGTCTGTACCATTGATATTACTGTAATACAAGTCTTCTGTATAGTTATATCTTACTGAGTATAGTCCTCCAGATTGGCTCATCATGAAATATGAACTTGATGATGCATCCCACACCCAATCTCGAGATAACAACAAAGTGCTATTCAGTCCATATCTGACTATGAATTCATAGGAATCAAACTGTATCGGAATAGTTGTTTTCAAGCTGACCGATGCTGGCTGATAGTCAACTGAGTTTGTGCCTTGGATAATATCACCATTTATGTCCGTCCAGCTATAGTAGATATCCGCATTGGTTTTCCAGATGATCGGGGATGATTGTGGTGTCAGGAAGGTCATTCCATTGTTAAGTGAAATGTTAAAGATTTTCGCAGAAGTTGTGTATCCAACAGTAATTTCGGTACCATTAAGTAATTCATATTTGAAATCATACCTGTACTCGATACTATTCCATGATCCTCTTACTAAATGCCGAAGGTAGGTTTCATCCGACCATTGGTTATATTCTATCCAGCTTGCAATTGGTAAATTTTCGTTACCAATCGTGATATATGCACCTTCTTTTCCTAGTAGATATTCTTCTCCAATCATACTACAAAGTGTGTCATTATAATATGCAAGTTGATTATCTTCGAAGGTTCCTACGTAATGTCGTGTATCATTCAAATCAAAGCTATATGCCAATCGTTCATCCCAATATCCCCCCAATAAATCCTTTTCAGAGTCCGAATAGAACCAAGTGTCCTCTAGAAAACGTATGCTCCACCAATACTCTGAGTCCATGACCTCCTCACTCATTTGCAAATCGAATATAACCGTAATTTCTCCCTCGGTACTGATGACTGTAAAGTTGTCAATCAAACCGACATTGGCTGAATATTCTCTTGCATCATCATACTCGCTTAGATACTCATCTTGCCATGTTTGTTCTGCTTGATTGAAGTACCACAACTTCCAAAACCAGCTTTCTGTAAGCTTTGGCACCCATTCATAGTGGGGCTCAAAAACCCATTGGGTTTGTCCTAAAGATGAGTTATAGTATTGCACCCAGCCTTCAACAAGCTCGTATACATAATCATAATGAATTCCATAGGTATAGTTACGTTTTGTAGTTGTATTGTACACAGTTATGCTCGATTGTCCGTCAAGATCGATATCAAGATAGTATCGCATGTTGCATGCTCGCTGCTCATTATTCTCAATCCATTCATTATGAGCTTCCAAGCTCAATTCAACTCCATGAATTCGTTCCATAACACTTGAAGCTCCTTGGAGTTGCCCTTCAAACCTTATACTTTCACCCTTCTCGAAGTGGATGACCTCGTTAGATAACTCGCCTCCATCGGAATCAAGCATCCTAGAAATTGTAACAGGCATCTCAATGACCAAATCACATTCGAGCTCGTATTCTTCTTCAGTCTGTAGGATTTCATCTTTCAATCCATCAGGGACCAATCGCCATCCATCACTGCGTAAAGCAGTAGCGTCGAATTCCAAATACGGATACATGGATGTTGCAGCCGCCAAATCAGTCACATGTCCCACAAATTCAACATGGGTATGTGCTTCTTCAAGCAGAAAAGAACAAAGGTTCTCATTTAGTTCAAATAGGACAGGAATGTCAACTGGAACTGGTTCATAAACCGTGACCAGTTTCGGGGTTGTGTAGGGATAATCACGTGTTTGGTATCCAAGAAAATAATCTGCAGGATATTCAAAGTATTGATAGCCAAATTTGGTTTCAAAAGAAGTACCATTATACACAAACATGAATTTCTTATTGGCAGTATAAGAAATGTTTTGGACTTCCCACTCCCATGTTGGAGCATAGTGCACTAAACTCTGTACCTCAACCTCAACTCTTGTATCAAGATATGTATAGTCCCTTATTTCATATTGCCCATACACAGATTCAGTCGAAGGTACTTCAATAGAGCTGTTATAGACATATCCACCAATAGTATCGTCGTAGATCCATCCTCCCAAGACATAGGCTTTCTCTGTGTGTTCTCCAGTTTGATTGATGATTATAGGTAACGTTCCTGGAATTTCAAGATCGAGCTGGATAGTTTCCGCAGAATATCCGTAGGTGTCAACCGACACAATGAAATCCTCACCTCTTGTTAGCGAGTAGAGTCTGTTGCTGGAGAGATCCTGTTTGTGTATCGTATATGCACCTCCGACTGATTCAAAAACAGCATCTTCGTAAGGAATTCCTATTCCGTATGTGTCTAAAGTTTGATATTCTGGAGGGAGATGAGACTCCACAGAATAATAGTCCTGATTTCCTATACCCAACTCTGCTTTATACAGACCGAGAATCGTGTTGCTGTTGAAAGTAACAGGTATATCTATGCTATAACTTGTTGAGCTTTCAACAAAGACACATCCAGCAAAGTTACGGTCTAAGAAACTTGGTCCTGGTACACCATCAATGGATATGTAGCTATTGTGATTGAAAGCGACTCCTTCTGCCCAACCAATGTCGGCGTGTGCTTCATACGTCATATTCACAGAGAAATACCACATGTGGAGAGTTACTGAACCAAGACGATCGCCTACTGTGAAGATAGATTTTGGTATATCAATGGAAATAGTATATTCTACACCTATTTCAAGAGAACTGAAGCATTCAATTTCAGATCCGTTCTCTTGTATGAATTTGTACGATGCAGTAGGTCCAAACACCCATCCCTCGCTTTCCCACCCTGAAGCATCGGTTGAGTTCCGAGTGGAATAATCCCAAGAAACATTTGTACTTTCGTTGCCCATTCCTATATCATGAGTATCGAATAGCGGAATAGGCATCTTGGAATCATTTTGATTTACTCCCTGCCAATCATCCACCGTATTATTTGATGAAATCAATAGCACTAATAGTAGAGTGAAAGCAGCAAGCTTTATCCTGACATGCATCTGTATAACCCCCACAGTCATTTCTATAAGATATCTAATTATGAACGAACCCCTTGATAATCGCTTTGGTTGAATTTTACGATTGATGAAATGAAAGGCATTGATTATTCTCATTCTATTTTGTAACGATTATAGTTTCGAGAGAACAACTCGTCGATATCATAAAACGTGAAAATTCTTTGTTGGACAAACTCGAAAGCCTTGCTTAGATGATGAAGGGTAAACCTGTGAAAGTAAGAATTGCATATGTGCCTTAGAGAATGGGTTATTAGTCTCTCATGCTCGCAACCAGCGTAGATGTAGGTGAATGTGTTGGCATCAACTTCAAAGCACTTCGCAAGGCATTATCTTCGAGAAGAGGCATTACCCGTTTTTCAATTATTTAGAAAGCTCAATAAGTAAACAAGATACTCGGAAAAACATGAAACCAAAATCAGACCCAGTGGAGATAGGTCACTATACCAATACAAAATATGCTTTGTATCTGGAAAATTATCAGATACGGAATATGATGTATGGAGAAAACCAAACGATTACGAACTAGCATTCAAGTTGAGATATTTACGAGACGAAAGCGCTTGGAGAATCTATTCATATGTAGAGTGGTTCATACCTGAAACTATTGATCTACTTGAATCAATCATGACTATTGTTGTCAATGAGATTGTTTGATGAATCTTGAGAAACAACTCACCCTCGAAGAACGTAAAGCCCGTCTTAGAGAGTTTCATGATAGACTTCTCACTCCCGAGAAACGTGATAAGTTGGTTCGAAATAATCCTGTTGAATTTTCAGAAGAAGCATCATTGGAACGGAGAGCATTTCCCTATACTCTGGAGAAATATGAGGAATTACTGG
>CAZMBV010000051.1:13403-14763 GCA_964564335.1 uncultured archaeon | reverse complement strand
CTCATTGAGAACTTGGCGGACAGATTCCAAGCATTTTGCTGGGTCGAACTCAGCCGCACAGATAGATGTGCAATTACCACAAAGAGTGCAACTGAATAATGACTCCGCATTTTCCTCGGTCTTCTCAAGCCTACCTTCAAGAAGAGCAAGAGCAACCTGAATACGGCCTCTCATGAAACTGGTTTCAAATCCTGCAGAGTTCTTCCAGACTGGACAGACTCCATCAAAGCCCTTGTCCTCATACACAGCATTACGGCAAATACCACATCTTCTGCACTGAGCAAGATTTTCCATTAGTTCATCTAGGTCGACTTCAGTCATTTAGAGACCTCCTAGTACTCTTGGGTTCATTAATTTCTTGGGATCAATTGTCTTCTTGATAAGTTCAAGAAATGTCATGTAATTGTCCATACCTTCAATCGCATCTGCCCAATATGGTGCCATCTTGAAGGGAACTGCGCCAGTCTTGAATAGGGTCTTTGCAAGTTCCTTGTGAGCATCTCGTATCTTCTGTTCGTCCTCTAGATCTTGAGGGTCAAAGTAGAGATGGGGATATGCGTTGAATGAAGAATGTCCGGAAGCAAACCCTGCAGTGTGTCCAAGGAATCCATACTTGTCCATCACTCTGCGAATCTCTTCTACTGAACGATGGGCATTGGTTGGAGTTTGATGGTGGTACAAAGTGCGCCAATGCCATCCATGAACATAGCAAGCTCTAACAAAGAACCAGAGCCTACCATTCCACTCTTGATAGGGTAATTGTGAAATGCCAATCACATGACCTCCATGCTTTACACAGAGTTTCTTTGCAAGTTCTGCATCGCTCTTCAACAAGTCCTCTCTAACTCTACCTATGGTCATTGAAACCGTTCTAAATGGCCATTCATATTTTGGCACTCCGAGTTCTTCACCAATCATATCCATGAATAACTCAAGTACTGGACCTTCATAGAGCGAAGTGAATACGCCATTGATGTCATTCTGCTTGACATCGACCATGAATTGTTCAGCTTGTTCATGGGTCTCAAAACCAAACGTATTGTGATCATAGTACTTGTGTCTCTTGAACACCTTCATTGAGACTTTAGTAATGATTCCAAAACTCCCCAATGAACCGATGAAGAGACCTGTAATATCAGGTCCAAATGAGTATCTCTGGTATGGCCCTGAAGCGTACGGATTTGCTTCTGAACCAGTAGTGATGATGCGTCCATCAGGTAAGACGGCCTCTACATCGAGAACCAATTCTCCAGTGCAACCAAAAAGACTTGAACCAGGACCTGCACCATTGACTGCGACATTCCCTGCAACCGTACATACCAGAGCGAGTGTAATGAACCGGTTCATGGTTTCTCCTTAG
>CAZMBV010000051.1:0-13393 GCA_964564335.1 uncultured archaeon | reverse complement strand
ACATACCAGAGCGGATTCTGGATAAACTGGCAAGAACACATTATGTTCTTTTAGAAACTTCTCCAAGACTCCATAGGTCACTCCTGCACCAACAGTGACAGACCGGAGTTCTTTGTGGAATTTGATATCATTCAGACGTAACAGCTCCACAACAAGACCGTCAACTTCTGGGATAACCTCTTCTTGAAGACTTGATCCTCCTGATCTGGGTGTGACAGGAATGTTGTATTTTGCTGCGACTTGCAGGATTTGTGAAACTTGTTTAGAATCAGCTGGACGAACAACCGCACCTGGCAACACGGCATTAGATGCCATAGACGCACTCACGGAATATGCAAGCAATTCACTTTGCTTTGTAGAGATATACCCATCACCAACAATTTTGGAGAGTTCAGCAATAATCTTCTTGTCCACTACTAATTCTCTCCTTCGATTTCAGGTATTACCCCAGGGCTCATTATTCTGTTTGGATCTATTGCTTCTTTGAGACCTTTCACGAATTCTAGATATGGCTCCATCTCCGTTATTCCATCAACCCAATATGGGGCTAGCTTGAATGGAACTGCTCCCGTTTTGAATAGACGTCCTACCAGCTCTTTGTGTGCTGCTCGTGCTTTGCTCTCATCCTCTTTGTCTTGAGGATCGAAGAATATCTGTGGATAATAGTTGTACGAGCTGTGTCCGGATTGGAAGCCTGCAGTATGACCTAGTACTCTGAATTCATCGAAGATCGGCCATATCTCTTCAATTGTTTTATGCCATTGGGACAGTGTTTGATGGTGGTACAGAATTCGCCAATGCCACCCGTGCACATACGATGACCGTGCAAGTTCTAGCATTCTATCATCCCATTCTCCCTTTGGGAGTTCAGAAATGCCAATGACATAACCCCCTTCTTCTACGCAGATTCTTTGGGCTTCTACTCTATCACTCTCTAACTGGTCTTCTCGAATACGCCCAATTACCATGGAAACGGTGAATGGTGGCCAGTCATGCTCGGGGACTCCGTATTCCTCACCTACCATCTCAAGGAAGAAATCCAAAATCTGACCTTCATAGATAGCAATCCATACTGTGCTAATCTCATTTTCTTTGCACTGAATGACGAATTTCTCCGCTTCTTGTGGAGTATTGAATCCATATGTGTTGTAATCAAATTGATGCATCCGCTTGAAGATCTTCAGCGATACTTTTGTAATAATGCCAAAGACTCCTAGTGATCCTATGAAGAGGCCTGTCAGGTCCGGCCCAAATGCGTAACGTAGAAATGGTCCTGGGGAGTTTGGATTTGCTTCTGACCCCGTCTGTATAATTTCTCCATTTGGTAGAACTACTTCGAGACCCAAAACTAGTTCTCCGATACACCCAAACTGACTCGAACCAAAACCTGAACCATTAACCGCGACATTTCCTGCAATTGTTGCAGTCAATGAGGAACCTGGATACACAGGTAACCAGAGGTCATGTTTATTGAGGAATTTGTCCAGTTTTCCAAAGTTGATTCCTGCCCCAACTGTAATGGAACGAAGGTCTGGGTAGATCTCAATTTCAGTTAAACGTAGGAGATCAATTACAAGAGCATCTTCTTTTGGTATTACTTCACCCTGAAGACTAGATCCTCCTGAGCGAGGCGTAACTAGTATCTTGTGTTTATTAGCAACTTTCAGGATCTCTGAAACCTGCTTGGTTGTTTGTGGTCGTACAACAGCACCAGGTAACACCGTATCATAGCTCATAGACGCTGATGTTGAATAGGCAAGGAGTACATCTTTTCTTGTAGAAACGTATTCCTTACCAACAATCTCAATTAGCTTCTGAACTATTCCGTCCTCCAATGAAGCTCCTCCGACACTGAATCAATCAGAAGATGTGTCTGATCTTCATTAGGTCGCTAGCCGATCCTTTAACCTTGAGTTTCCTCTTCAGAAGTGCACTAGCGGCACTCATCTCTTCAAGGAACAACTTGCGGATGGTATCCACATCACTCTGAATCTTCATATCTGGTTCATCTATCCCGCCAGTATGAACGGTTATATTGTTGTCCTTAACGATGAAATGATATTCAGAGCCATCTTTGAGCATCAAGAGAGCAGTTCGCTCCCAGTCTTTTATTGCTTCCATAGTCTTTTCTCTCTCAAGACCAATAGCGATTCTTTCTTGCATAAGTTCAAGTAATTCGTCTGTCATTGTGAATCATTCCGAGGTGATTACGCATTCAGACCCCGATTTAGTTGTTTTGTTGAGTAATAATTGGAAAATTCGCATCTCATCTACGCACTTTCACAATGTCAATGAATTTTCTGACATTCTCAGTAATTACTTCGAAGTTACCTTCACTAATTGCCTTCTTGTCTGTAATTGCTCCGCCAACACCTAAGGCATATGCTCCTGCATCAAGCATGGGTCCTGCTGTTTCAAGATTCACTCCACCTGTTGGAACTAGTGGTATCTGAGGTAATGGGCTACGGATTGCCTTCAAATAGGAAGCACCACCTACATTTCCACATGGGAATACTTTCACTGCATCCGCACCCATCGAATACGCATCATATATCTCGGTAGGTGTAAGAGCGCCTGGAATAATTGGTTTAGCGAATTGGTGTGCAGTTTCAATCAATGCTCTTGAGTAATTTGGACTTACTATGAAGTGACTACCTGCCTCAATGACCTCTCGCGCCATTTTACCATCAACAACAGTTCCTGTACCAATCAGAACTTTATCTCCAAACTGGTCTACAAGTTTCTTCACTACGTCCACAGCACCTGGGACGCTCATGGTGACTTCGATGATGTTCACTCCAGCTTCGAGAAATGCATCTGCTACTTTGAAAGCAATCTCATCTGTTTCGACTCTTATAATCGGAATAAGTCCTGTATCATAGATGAGTTTCATTACCTTTTCTTTGTTCCACATATTAATCACCTATCGATTCTAAGGCCCCGTTCACGACCTTTCATTAACTTCTCTACCTCTTCTTTGTACACGAATGCTAGATCTCCTGGAATGGAATGCTTCAGAGCGCTGAATGCAGAACCAAAATCTACAGCTTTCTGGAGATCTTTCTCTTTGAGATAACCGTAAATGAATCCTGCACTGCAAGAATCTCCACCTCCAAGTCTATCAATTACTTCTACATCGTAGGTGGGGCTACTATACACCTTGCCATCTGAATAAGCAAATACTGACCACTTATTCAATAATACTGAAGGCGTTTCTCTCAGAGTTATTACAACTACATCAAAACCAAATTTGTCTGTGAGCTTTGCTGCGACCTCTTCATAGTCCTTACCTTCAATTCCATAGACCACCTTTGTATCCTCTTCAGTTGTTATGAGGACATCAATGTACTCGGATGCCGGTTCGGTGAACTTCTGTGCTTCTTGAGGTGTCCATAACTTGCCTCTGTAGTTCACATCGTATGAAACCTTACAACCTTGTTCTTTTGCAATCTTCAAAACTTCAGTGGTTGATTCCGCGCAAGATGCGCTAAGAGCAGGAGTGATACCACTTGTGTGAAATAATTTGGTTCCGTTCAGAATCCTTGTCCAATCAACCTCTCCAGGTTTGATTTTACTAATTGCTGAATGCTGTCGGTCATAGATTACTCTGTTTGTTCGAGGAGCCGCCCCAAATTCAACATAGTACACTCCACATCTACTGCCTGGGTCAAATTGAATATGTGAGGTATCAACTCCATGCTCTCTTGCTTTGTTACGAATAAAATGTCCAATTGAGTTATCTCCGAGTTTTGTAACATAAGCTGAGTTTAGCCCAAGTCTAGAACAAGCAACTGCTACATTCATTTCAGCTCCTCCTGCATGAGCATTATAGCTATTTGTTTGTTCAAAACGCATGAAATCCGGTGGTGAGAGTCTGAGCATGACTTCACCAAATGTGACTACATCGTAATCCATAGATTCCCACTCAAATTCAGTTTAACTTGATTTATGTATGCTCGGTCTAAGTTAAATCTCTTACCGAGTAGGATTTACGTATTTAAAATTAAACGGAGAACTCAGTCCGAGCAATGACCTCATCTTGTACGAACGGGTCGAGTTCGATGAAATACGCACTGTAACCTGCTACTCTGACAATTAGGTCTCTGTGTTGCAGTGGATTCACTTTTGCATCTTCTAAGGTTTCTCTAGATACCACGTTGAATTGAACGTGGAACCCACCCATTTGGAAATATGCATCAATCATTCCAATGAATTTTTCCCGTCGCGCGAGGGTGTCAAAGAAATCTGGAGTGAATTTCATATTGTAAAGTGTTCCATTATAACAAAGAGAATGATCTAACCTTGCAACAGATTTCATTGCTGCTGTGGGTCCGTGAGTATCTCGATTCTGAGTAGGTGATACTCCATCCGATAGCATCACTCCTGCCTTTCTTCCATCCGGTGTGGCACCTAGTACCTCTCCCTGTGGTATGTACATCGAAACTGAAAACAGAGCTCCATGATATGGTCCGTTTCTAGTAGTCATTCGGCTCTGGATAGAATTACAAAATGCTCTCCCAGAATCGCGAGCAAGAATGTCTACCTTTTGGATATCGTTTCCGTACTTGCTATGATCGTTTTCTAAACGGGCTCGTAATTCTTCATAACCTTCATAGTCATTCTTTAAAATCTCTAACATCTCATCGAATGTCAATTCTTTTTCTTCGAAGATATATTTTCGAATAGCAGCGAGTGAATCTGCAACAATTGCAACTCCTACACCCATTATCCCACCACTATTATAGACTGCTCCACCATCCTGCATTGTTCTTCCTGATGATAGACAACCTTCTAGTAGTGATGAGATGAATGGTGTTGGTTTGTGCTCAGCAAGCACTCCAGCTACTTTCCTATCAGCTTGAGTAAGCAATTCTATTGCGCAATCAATCTGCTCTTCATACGCTTTCATTACCTCATCGAAACTTCGAAATTCTCTCGGGTTTCCAGTTTCCTTTCCTACTAGTTCTCCTGTCTTTGGATCTCTGCCATTGTTTAGTGTAATCTCCATTATCTTTGGAAGATTGACATATCCAATGTTAGGTCTTGGATCTGATTTGCCTTCTATGATTGGTTCTACACAGCCCAGAATTGAGTAGTTATACGCTTCAGATTCTGCTGTACCCTTGTCCAGCATCATCGGGATGATTGCTTCATCATTAAAGATGCCAGGCATTCCTAATCCTTGAGATACTAATTCGATAACCTGTAATTTCAGGTTAATAGGAGTCTTTCTGTGCCATCTGAATGAAACTGTTGGTTGAGTCACTCTGATATTTGCAGTGGCTTCTAGCACCAATCGGGTGATGTCATTTGTTACATCATCTCCAGCATCATCTTGCCCTCCGACTGTAAGATTCTGAAACATTGGATGCCCGGCAAATGCAATACTGTAATATTCATTCCTGAGTTTGATCAGCGAGGTGAATTTCACCCACATCATTTCAAGAAGCTCCAGTGCATCTTCTCGAGTGAGTTTCCCCTTTTCTATATCCCTTTGATAGAATGGAAACATTAGTTGATCGAATCTACCAGTAGATATTGAGTGACCGTTTGACTCAGTTTGAACTAAGAGATGAATAAACCAGAATGATTGTAGAGCTTCATGGAAGGTGTCTGCTGGTTCTGCTGGGACTTTAGAACAGATTCTTGCAATCTCTAGTAATTCTTCTCTCCTATCAGTGTCTTTTTCTTTTTCTGCTAATTTGGTTGCAAGATTTGAAAATCTCCTTGCAAAGCAAATAGCTGCATCAATCTGGATTCTCACGGATTCATAGAATTGTTCCTTCTTCACATCTCCAGTGTGTTCTACCTTCAGTGATTCTATATCTTTGAGGATATCATTGAACCCTCTGGTAATAACTGAATGATAATCGACAATGACATGACCAATTCCAGTTCCAGGTGCGCCTATGGTAAAAAGACCTGCTATTGATGCCTTCTTGGACTCATCAGGAATTATTTCATTCGCAATCTCTGATGTGCTTCTTCCCTTCCAAAATGCAAAAACATCTCGTAGATTTTTCTTATCATCGTCTGCAATTCGAAAACGTTCAGTCCTTCTTTTTTCTAAGGTGTCTAATTCTTCTTCTATCCAGCTCCAACTGTATTCAGGAAAAATCTGGCATGACCTTGGAGTAGGACCCATATTTCCAACAACAAGTTCTTCCGGTTCAATTCGAATAGTCATGTTATCAAGAACGTGGGCAAAAGCTCCTGCTAATCGGAGAATTGTCAATTCGGATAGATGGCTCTTAATATATTCTGTAAAGAGGACTGCTCTTTCAGATGAGATAGTTGGTTCGGACTCAAGCATCCTCTGTTTGATTCTTTTTGTCCGGGCTGTCATTTCAATTCATACCGTAGAATTCATTGATTACTGTTCTTATGTAGCAATTTACAATAGTTTTGGCAAGTATGAATCCAGTCTGCTTAAAGCTTCATTAATCCTTTCAGTTGAAACCGCATAGCAGAGTCTGATGAAACCTTCACCAAATTCTCCAAAGGCTGAGCCATGAACCGTTACTACATTTGTTTCTTTCATAATTTTTAAGACTAAATCATATGATTTGATTCCATAAGATGAAATGTCCGGGAAGACGTAGAATGCTCCACCTGGGGGATCAAGTTCAATACCCTCAATTGCAGCGAGTCCTTTTGTTATGATATCTCGACGTTTAGTAAATGTTTGAAGCATTTCATCGATACAATCCTGCGGTCCTTCTACTGCTGCTTGAGCTGCTTTCTGAGAAATTGTTGTTGGCATAGCAATAATGTGTTCCTGAAGTTTTGTCATGGCTCCAATAATTTCGCTTGAACCTGCTACTGCTCCGATTCGCCAACCAGTCATTGCATACGTTTTTGATAGGGAAAATATGGAAACCGTTCGTTCATTCATTCCTGGCAGTGCACCAATGTAGACCGGTTTTTCATTACCATACCTGAACTTTTCATATGCTTCATCCGACACAACGTAAATGTCATTTTCAATGCAGAGTTCAGCAATCTTCTTCAATTCAGAATTAGTAGTAATTCCTCCTGTTGGATTGTTTGGACTATTCAGCACAATCATTTTTGTCTTATCCGTGATTGTCTCTTCAATATCTTCAGCTGTCATTCCAAACCTATTTTCTTTCTTTAAATGAATAGGGATAGGAATTCCCTCTGTTAACTTGATATGTGCGTAGTGACTCACGAATCCCGGATCCGGATAGAGAACCTCATCACCTGGATTTACGAGCACCATATTTGCAAGTACGAGTGCACCCATTCCTCCCGCAGTGCACATTATTTCTGTTACTGGATTGGCATCGATACCATTATCACGCTTAACTTTCTTTGCAAGAGCTTCTCTTACCTCTATTAGTCCTGCGTTGTGTGTGTATTTTGTATACCCATCATCGATAGCTTTCTTTGCAGCCTCTTTGATGTAATCAGGGGTATCAAAATCAGGAATTCCAACAGTCATATCGAAGACATCAGTTCTTCCTGCAATCATATTGAAGATTTTTCTAATCTCACTCCCTGGTACTGAAACGTTTCTATCTGCTAGCAAGATTACCACCGAGTTAGATTTTCAGGAATTATTCTTGTTTATATAACCTCTCGAACGGACATATTCTCTTTAACTATGATTAGTAATCGTCAGAGGAGTTTTAACCTAGGGGGATTAATTGGAGTTCTACTAGTCATCTTGGAGTGAAGATATTAATGAAACTTAGTGCAGAAGACGTGAGAGATACCAACATGGCAACCCTTGCAGACGCTCATGTAGTATACATCGAAACAATTCGCAAATTTTGGGGTAGAGAAGGTTTGGAAATAATAGGTGAAGAAAATAGGATTCATGGTCTTGGACTTGGGAAAGCTGGTATAGAATCTGGAAACTTGCGCAAAGGGGACTTAAAATCCATCTTCGAGTTTTTCGATTCTGCACATTCGTACTTTGGTTTTGAGTTGTCAATTGGTGAACTGACCAATAATAGATTCGACCTCAAAGTGACAAAATGCCCTTGGGTTGAAACCTTCAAATCTAGAAGAGCAGGAGAGGATATCTGTTGGTGGGTCACCAAGATGGATGAGGGGATTGGCCAGGCAGTCGATCCCAATGTGAACATGAAATTACCAAAATGTATGATGCGTGGAGATGACCATTGTATCTACCGGTGGGAGAAAGAGTAACAACGGAGAGATGTGTTTGACTGATAACAGACGGCAGATTATTGATAGAACTTTGAAATTGTACGTTGCAGCATTATCTGATGCTGCTGATGAAATTGGTTTGAATACTGTGTGTATGGACCGAGGTATAATTCCCCTGACACAGAAGAAGAGAATGGCTGGTTTTGCTAGAACTGGGAAACTCGTGCGGTCCCCTCCCAATCAACCATATGACGAGAAGCAACTTGATATCTTCATGAGTCTTGGAACTGAAGCAGTTGATGGTGATGTACTTGTTATAGATACATCGGGTGCTACTGATTGCTCCGCTTGGGGACAAGTTCTAACTCGGATTGGAAAACCTCTGGGTGTTCGTGGTGCTATTATTGAGGGAACGTCTAGGGATATTGATGATATAGATAAAATGGATTTCGTAGTCTTTGCACGCGGTCGTCATCCTGGAACCATGAGAGGAAGATATGATATGGAATCTGTGCAAAAACCTGTCGTATGTGGAGGCGTGTCCGTCAATCCTGGCGATCTGATATTTGCTGATGGTGATGGAGTTGTAGTTATTCCACCAGAACACATTGAAGATGTTCTAACACATGCGGAAGGTGTTGTACAAACTGATGAGTGGTGGGCAGATAAATTAGATGAAGGCAAAGATCCTCGTGACTTACACAAAGAGAGACCTATCCCTTAGACGTTAACTGGATAGGTTCCCTTTTTCTTTGCATAATCATACATCTCCAGTATCTTTTCAGGAGTAGAATCTGGCTGGAGATTATGACCTGGGGATAGAATGTACCCTCCTCCATGGGCAAGTGCAGAGAGTCGAGTATCTATTTCTTGTCGCACATCGTCTAATGTTCCTTGTTCTGCCATTGCTCTCTGAAGATCTATTCCTCCATGGAAGGTGAGTCTATCACCATATTTCTCTTTAAGACTTGCTGATTCCATCCCCTTGGCTAAAGGTTGAATTGGATTGAGAATATCAACACCTACATCAATTAAATCTCCAATGAGGGGTTCGATTGCGCCACAACTATGGTAGAGTAGTTTTACATGTGACGCTTGCCTATGGATTTCACCATAGACCTTCTTGTGCCTTGGTTTTACCAAATCTCTATACATCTTCGGACTGATAATAAGTCCATGCTGATGCCCAAGATCATCTCCAACTTGGACTATATCTAGATACTCTCCAACTCCATCCAGGAGAACTCGGTTCATATCAAGAGCAAAATCCATACATTTGTTCATCATTGCTTCGGCAAGAGGTTTGTTTGTAGCTAGGTCAATCAGGAATTTATCAAATCCTCTCATGTAATGTTCGCAGATTTCAAAAACGCCCCAAGGACCTCCAACCATACCTACTGTTGCATATTCTGTTTCTTCACGCAAGTGTTTCGCCCATTTAATAACACCTTCCATACGCGATGGGTCATCTGCATCAGGCCATTCATATTCTTCAACTTGTTCTACTTCGGAAAAATCCGCCCATGGAAAGTGTGTTACTTCCCAGTACGGTCCAAACCATTTACCTCTAAAGCCGTACTCTGAATCGGTTGTTCCATCTGGATACGTCTTCATCTTGAAGCTGGAGGATGCATTCATGTAGACTCTTCGAAAGTCGATATGGAGCCTGTTGAGCATTTCCTCTGAAATCTTCCAATTTGACATGATTCCCCATTCTTGAGTTTCTGGGGTTTTCAATTCAAGATAATCACGAAGATTTTCATATGCTGCTGGAGTTGTCCAATAATCAAGAGGAACTCTATCTGGCTCCTCATGATTCAATGTTTGAAGAACTCTCTCTCTTGATTTCATAACAATTTCCATAACGTACAATCAGATATTAAAGAATCTCTATATAGATGTGACTTTAAGAAGAGTTAATACAGGGGTCTAGATTATATCATTCCAGATGACGTTTGTCTGAAACCAAGGATGGAGTGTTCCTAATGGTTGATATCAAGAAGGTAACCAAACTTCTGAGTGAAGTTGTAGACCCTAGCCGTGTAAGTGACAAAGATTTCGATCTCATTCCCTATAGCCGGGATTTAAGTCCCGCAAAACAGAAACTTCCAACTCATATTGTGATTCCTGAATCTCGTGAAGAAATCCAAGCAATCCTAAGAATTGCTAATGACGAGAATGTCCCCGTCTATATTCGCGGAGGTGGTACTTCACACTGGGATGCATACCTTGCTCAAGAACCCGGTATTATGCTAGATATGGGTAAGATGAACAAGATCGTAGATATCAATGATAGGGACCTTGTAGTTTCTGTTCAACCTAGCTGCACTTGGGCTAAACTGGATCGGGAACTTCGAAAACAAGGGCTCACCTATCTCTGTAGTGAAGCCGGAGGTCCTGCTATGACTGTTGGAGGTTCTATCATGAAAGCAGGAGCCGGACCACATGGAACTGCGAAATTTGGATTTCATGGTAATCAAGATGTTGTGACACTTGAGATGGTTTTACCTAGTGGTGATATTGTTCAGACAGGTTCCGCAGCGTGGCCCAGTGCTGGGAAATTCGAAAGACAATGCTTAGGACCCGACCTCGCGGGTATGTTCATCGGAGCTGAAGGTACACTTGGAATCTGTACCGAAATTACAGTACGGATTAGACCTGCTACCGATATTCAGGAACGCCTCCTAGCAACGATGCCTTCTCTTGATAGTGTGATTGAGTTTGGTCATTTTATCAATAGACATGTTGGTGATGAGTACTTACAGGGAATCTACCTTTGGGTAGATCCGACTGCACCCGAAGTCTTCACTCTAATGATGGATATCTTTGGTTATGAAGAAGAGATTGTCAATCATCGACGGGACCGGGTCGTTGCAAAGGTTAAGGAGTTAGGTGGCGAGTTTGGAGACCGCGCTCCTGCTGATGATTACTTTGGTCATATCTTAACAGGTCTCACAGACCTCTTTGTTGCTGGTGTCTGGCATTTCTTTGGTGCTGGGACACTACGAATTGATGATATCAAATTCATGTATAATATCTGGAAACAGGAACTAGTTGAAAAGCGAGGCTATAAAAAAGCTGGATTTGGTGGTCAGATTCTTCCACGTCGCTGGCTCGCATTCATGGTCACCAATTACCGTGAACCTGAAGAATGGGATGAACTTGTTGAAATGGCTCATGGAATTGATGAATTAATCCTTGATGGTCCTGTAATTCCTTACGGAGTTGGAGGGAGAGATGGGCTTCGCGATATTGTTGCATCTCGGGATACTGGATACTATAGGCTTCTGAAAACTCTGAAGAAGACGCTCGACCCGAAGAATATACTGCAACGTGGTATCTTCATTCCAGAGGAGGCATTGAAATGAGAATCGAAAAGTACAAGGATATGATCTATGCCTGTGGCAGATGTAACTATTGCAAAGGAATAGACTTCAACGATCGCTGTCCAGAGATTTTCACTCAAGTATGGGAATCATCAACTGCGCGAGGTCGGATGGCTATTGCTCGTGGTATTCTCGAAGGAAAGTTAGACTACACTGAGGAATTAGCTGAACGAATCTTTGGTTGCTTTATGTGTGCACGGTGTCAAGAAGAATGTAAAAAGGCTGCTCAGATTGATGTCATTGCAATTACAAAAGCTATGAGAGCAGATTTTGTTGACCGAGGTATCAAAATCCCTGAAGGTGGAGAGAAAATCGCTGAAACTAGTCTATCAAGCGGGAACATATTTGCCGATACACCCCAAATGCACAATCAGTGGACCGAAGGATTAGAGTTCACAGAGGGGTCTGGAATACTCTTCTATCCTGGATGCTTGGCAAGTCATAGATTCAAAGAGAAGACCAATAATCTTGTACGGCTTCTTCAGGCTGCAGGATATATTCTAGATTTTCTAGGTGAAGAGCAGACCTGCTGTGGAACACCTCTCTGGGTTACTGGAAAGGTTGCTAATGCAAAACAGTGGGCACAGGACTATTTGGAGAAACTTCAGGATCGAGGAGTGAAAGAGATAATCACACCTTGCCCGAGTTGCTTCAGAGCATTTGATGAAGAATACCCTGAACTATTGGGGTTGGAAAAGTTCCCAATTATAGTACGACACACAAGTGCGGTCCTTGAAGAAATAGTTGAGAAGAAGAAACTCGAATTCACTGTACCAATTAACAAGAAAGTAACATATCACGATCCCTGCGAGCTTGGAAGATATCGTGATATTTACGACCCTGCTCGAAAGATCTTCGAGGCCCTACCGGGTGTCGAATATATAGAGATGGCTCGTAACAAAGAGAATGCCTTCTGTTGTGGAGGAGGTGGAGCTGTGAAGACAATGTTTGAAGACTACTCTGATACAGTTGCCAAAGAACGGATCCAAGAGTTTTCTTCAACTGGTGCAGAATTGATGACCACAATATGTCCTGCATGTGAATTGAATCTCACACAGGGGACATATATGGCGGACATAGAAGCACGCGTGCTGGATGTTGCAGAATTAATGGCTGTGTCAGCAGGTATTGTTGATGAGGAAATTCTTGAATCTGATTATTTCCCTGAGGATTAACCTCCGACTGCTGCAATCATGAAGACAATGAGATCTCCCTTGGATACCTTTGTCTTCAACCCTCCGGTTGAGACCGCATTCTTACCGTTGACAAAGATGATTGTATCTCGTCGGAGTGCCTTCTTCTCATTGTCTTCAAGATACACATCAAATCGTTCGCCGAATTCCTCATGCAATTCACAAATGAGATCCGCTATGGTTGCCCCCTCTGTTGTTTTGTAAGAGAACTTGTTATGATCGTCATATTTGATTCCCTTATTCATAAGTTTCAGAAAGATCTCAGTCATGAGGTTTCTCCGCCGTATTTAATATACGCAAAATGCCTGTTAAATATATAGTTAAAGATATGTTAAAGTTTATAACCCACTCATGGATTGAATAGGCATCCAGAAGCTTGGCCGGGTCAGCAATGACTACAGGAATTCTATAGTGATTGCCACAAAGCATATACCTAGGTATTAAACGGCTCGAGTAGAGTATTAACTGATCATTGAATCAATGGTTGCGATAGATTTGGCTGATGCACGAGAACAAAGACAGACACTAAGAGAATGGCTTGCTGAGCATGCTCGACAAGAACCTGTACATTACAAGAAAATTGCAGAAGCACTTGATAGAGATCCCGCATCGGTATCCGCCTCTCTTTCTATTGAAGGAAAACAAGCGCACTTGGATAAACGACCTGCATATTTT
>CAZMBV010000050.1:6337-14766 GCA_964564335.1 uncultured archaeon | reverse complement strand
GATTGAGAGAGATCGACGGAATTATAGGACTCAAAGATTCCAGTGGAGACCTCATTAATCTTACAACAATTCTGGTTCGCCGACCTGAAAATTTTCAGGTTGTAGTTGGTCATGATGAAGTTGCACTCCCTGCGCTTGCCTCAGGATGTAATGGTGCAATCTTGGCTAGTGCTAATGTTTTTCCTAATAGATACATCAAAATGCAGACAGCTTTAGCTAATGGGGATTTGAAGGAGGCTATGATAATCCAACGCAGTATCCAAAAAACTGTTCGTATATTTGTCAACAACGGCGGAGGTCTTGCAGTCAAAGCTGCCTTAAATATGATTGGCGTGCCTGTAGGTCAAGCTAGACCTCCACTTCAGGTTGGCGATGTATTGGGATATGGTGAGCTAGACGAACTACGTGCATGCCTTGAGGACTTACAAATGATTCCTCGTGCCCCTGTCACTTTCAAGATGGGTAAAAAATCAATTATTGCCGAAGAATATCCAAAGGCTATTGGAATGGTTCCTGATACAGTCAAAGATTTGACACTTCTTCATGGAGAAGCACTCTTTGGAGGTAACACAGAAGTTGCGCATGTGGATCTCCTTTTAGGAATTCGAGACGGTCCGATGAGGGAAGCTCTGGTTGATGCTGGTAAAATTATTGAAGGAACTCATCCATCGAATATAATTAAAAATCTCGAACTTGCAACAGTATTCGCACCTACAGTCACAATCACCTCCGAGCAACATAAGAAGATGGTCTATGACGTTGCTCAGAAAGCTGTGGCAGATGCAGTCAAACGAACCATCACCGATATGATAATACCTCATGAGTTGGTCCCAGACCTCATCTTAGCAGTGAATGTATTTGTTCATCCTAGTGCTGCAAATCCAAGGCGTGTTCATATCAACAACTTCATCGCTGTAAGGCATGCTATTCGTCGTGCCATTGAAGGGAGACAAAGTGTTGATGAGATCATTGCAAAGAAGGATTCTGCAAGGCATCCGTTTGCATACAATCCTTGATTGGAGATGTACTATCCTAATCCTGTAAGTCTATTGAGATCTACAGGATTATTTTCCTTCTTTCCCTCCAGGTAGTATAATTAATGCAGTATCTACTATGATTACAAATGATATTGAACGAATTCCGAGTGCTTAACCCTTATTGTGAGTTGGACTCAACCAATATCATTGTCAATATATTGCTCTTGCCTTGAGCCTCTTGGTGTTCTTCTACGGACCTTCCAAGTATCAAATGCACAAAATAAAGTGGTGAATCCCATGATAGCTGCCAACAAACTCACACCAAACCTGTCAGGAACTGGAACGAATAGAACCGTAAAACTGGTTATGAACCCAAATGTTGACAGAATGGCAAAGACAGAAAAATCCTCTGCACGACTACACTCTGGCGAACAATAGAATTTTGTTTTACTTTTTGTAGTAACCGCTGCCTTGGTAGACGTGACTCCACACCAATCACATTCAAAAGATTCGCTACGAATGTTTCTATGATTCTCTCCCATCTTTGACAACCACTTACCATCTTATGCCTCATATTTCGCTATTCCAATATAATCTTTCATTCTTGGATTATTTCGCGATTTTCACAGAAAATGAAAATTAAAAGAGCTTAGAATTGTGCGTTGATTCATTCTGTTGAGTGGTCAGTAGTAATTGGCCATTTGTTAAGGTGTTTGAAACTGACATAATACGAATCAGATATCGCTCCAGATGTGATTAGGGAATTCAAAATTGAGTAGATGCAAAATCCCCCAGAACTACCGTTTCCGCTCATTCTAGCGTACTTCATTGTCTGATTTTCCTATATATACCACGATGTCTATGATAGAAGTAAGTCTTGCATCCCTCTTAGACTGTCGCGCTATCACAACATCCGCTGGAGTTTAATCAATGGCTGAAACCTACATCATAAGCATCGGCGATCTCCCATCTCGAAAAATCAGGGCGAGGGTTAAAGGATTCCTCCGAGATGCAGATGTCGCTGTCGTCGCAGACGATGGTCAGAAGTTTGGAGTGGTTCTTGAAAAGAATCAGCTCGTTATCACACCTGACGAGTTCTAGAGATCGACTTACGTTGCGATTGATGTTCAAATCTCTCTCCCCGCTCACCAAACCGATTGGTGCTGTCGTGTAGGTTACAGCCAACACAACAATTCATTCTATTGAGTAAGGAAAAGGGGTGGCAAATCTCGGGTTGCTCTTGGTTCTTCATCGCAAAGCAAATGCTCAGACAGGGGTAACCGCGTCATCGATTGCCACATGTGTTAGTGTATCAATTCCTTATGAACATGTTCACATCTGAATCAGAACCTTATTAGCATTGATTTGTATTTGTTGCTCGAAGTGTCAGCTATGAATCAATCCCGAATTCTTTCCCTGTTGAAGGAGTTGATTTCCACAAATTCCGAGAATCCGCCTGGTTGTGAAGAAGAGGTTGGAAAGATACTTTGTGACCATATGGAATCGCACGGAATTTCAAGCAAATCTGTTGGGCCAAGAAAACGACCGAATTTGATATTCTCAAGTCATGATGGTGAGAAAGGAGAACTCGTGATGCACGGTCACATGGACACAGTTCCAATCGGAAATCTTGATAGTTGGGACTATGACCCATTTGCTTCTGAGATTATTAATGGTCTTCTCTATGGGAGAGGTGCATGCGACATGAAAGGACCAGTCGCAGCTCTTTGTGAAACTCTCATTCAGTATACTGAAGAAAAGCATGACAAACCACTCCTAGTGTTAACGACCTCTGATGAAGAGAGTGGCTGTTCTGGTGCTGAGGAAATCGCAAAGAGTGGAGAGCTTGATGGCGTCAAATTCGGAGTCTGTGCAGAACCAACTGATCTTCAGGTACTTGTTGGTGAGAAAGGTATGTTCTGGTCAAAAGTTATTGCAGAGGGAAAATCTTCCCATGGTTCTCGACCAGAGGAAGGAGTAAATGCCATACAACTCTGTATAGATGCACTTACTGCAATCACCTCTGAACCATATCCATACGAACAGCATGATTTGTTGGGATCTCCAACAATAAGCATTGGAATGATTCAAGGTGGCATCAAAATTAACGTGGTTGCGGCCTACTGTGAAGCTCTAGTGGATATGAGAACTGTGAAGGGACAATCTCCAGATTCCCTATTAGAACAAATGAATGAGCGAATTTATGCTATAGGCCTCTCTGATAGAGTCCGGGTTGAATTCATACACGGAAAACCTGCTGTTTTGACTCCGGAAGATTCAGAGATAGTGCATATTGCCGTTGAGGAAGTAGAAAAAATCACAGGAAATAGACCTACTCTTAGTAGTGCCACCTATGGAACTGATTGTTCGGTACTTCAACCCAAAGTCGGTATTATAAATGTGATTTGTGGACCTGGGTCAATTGAGCAAGCACATCAACCCAATGAGTTTGTAAAATTGGACCAAGTATACCAATCTGTCGAAGTCTACCTTGGAATTGCTAGCAAGTTTGATAGGTAGTTTCAGTTTCGATACTTCGCGACGCGTTTGGCGATGAGTGATGCTACGGTCGCCGCACCAAGACCATTTCCAATATTCACTACTGCAAGTCCAGGTGAGCAAGATTGAAGCATAGACGCTAACGCAGTTTCACCCTCACCTCTAAAACCATAACCTGTTGGTACTGGGACTCCTATCACTGGAACATCAACCAATGCAGCAACAACTGTAGGCAGAGCTCCTTCCATCCCCGCAAATACGATTAATGCGTCAACATCTTTTGATACAATTTCCTTGATTGGTTCAATCAATCTATGAATTCCAGACACTCCAACATCATAGTAGCTTAATACTTCTATGCCTACTAGTTTAGCAAAAGCCTCAGCTTCTTTAGCATATGGGATATCTGACGTTCCAGCCGTGATAATAGCTATCTTACCAATTGTTTCTTTCACAAACCAATCTTTGCGGCTCACAATTGCGGTGAGAATTGGATCCTTCCCAAATGTTTCAATTTCTTCTTCTTTGAAATTACTCGATAAAATATCCAGTTTCTCTTGGGTCAATCTTGTTACTAGTGCTACATTATGTGAACTTAGCATACTTCGAACAATTTGTGTAATGTCTTCAGCATTTTTTGTTGCACCAAATACAATTTCCGGAATTCCACTTCGTGCTTCTCGATTAACATCAAGCAAAGCTAGTTCTCCGATATTATCAAGTAATAGCATTTTGAGTTGTTTTTCAACTTCATCCACTGTTGTTTTACCAGAAACCAACTCATCAAGCAGTTTTCTTGTTCTATTCATGATGTTCACCAAGAACTACGAGTTTTGTCACGTCAGGATAAACCTTAAAGTTGACGTTGTGTTGAAACAGATTGCTTAACTGTAAATTCGTAACAATGGGGTGACCAATTATGCAAGTGACCGATATTCTTGACTACATGTTGGGACTATTTTCAAACCCCTTGATACTGATTGGAACACTGTGGGTCATTGGAGTTGTTATTGCCGTGGGTCTACGAAGAAAGCCTAAAGATGGGAAGAAACCTAAGAAAGCTAAATCAATGAAACAGAAGAAATCCAATGCTAAAGTAAAGGGTCACCTGATAAAACAGATGCAGAAAATGGAAAATGAAGCAGGGAAAGATAAGAAATTATCAGTTCCACCAGTTCGTTCTCGTCAGGAAATCATTACTGAGATGTTCGAATCGAAAACAAGAGCTATCGATTTACAAGCATCGGCATCAAGTGGATATGTACCGGTTTCTAATACTCCCCTAGCTAGATTTTTTAAAGAGCGCAATGTTATGGAAGGCACTGTTAGTGCTATCATCGATGGGATTATGGAAGAAGAAACCGAAAAGGGGGTCAGATCGATGATTGAAGCAGCTTCACCAGAACTAGGTTTATCTGACGACGAACTTGAAAATGCCAAAGACCTTGCGGTTGAAGAGTGGCGAAACGTAAGAGAAACATCCCAAACTTGAGGCGAACTTAAAATTGACTGTTTTATTGCACATGAGCGATAACTATCTAAAAGAATTTGATGCTGAAGTAATCGAATCCGGGGATGGCTATATGGTCCTAGATAAAACTGCCTTCTACCCTGAAGGTGGTGGTCAAACAAGTGACCGAGGTGAAATTTCTACTGGTGAAAAAACCATTGCCGTGAAAGAAGTCAAGAAAATCGAAGGTAAAATACACCATTTGATTGATGAGCCTCCTTTCCAAGTAGGTACAGCCGTTCACGGAATAATCGACTGGGATCGACGGTATGAGTGCATGCGATTCCATACATGCCAACACATACTTTCGCGATATCTTCAAATCAACTATGGTGTCGAAACCAAGGGGAACAACATCAAACCTGGAGAAAGTAGAGCTGATTATACTCCATTGGAATCTTTTGATGAAGAAATGAAACGTGAAGTAGAATCTGGCGTCAATGCAATAGTGCGGCAGAACCTCCCTGTTGAGATTCGGAATATGCCTCGTGATGAAGCAATAAGATTTCTTGAAGAACGGGAATATCAGACTAGATATTTAGAAATGGTGCCAAAATCCGTGAAGGAGTTTCGTGTACTTCTAATTGGCGAATATGATGCTGCTTCCTGCGCGGGAACGCATGTTGCTAATACAAGCGAGATAGGAAGCATCAGTATAGGAAAATCTAAAAACGTTGGTGCTGGAGTGAGAAGAATCTACTTCAAACTTTTAGACCCCTGAATGGTGCAATTTCACAACAGCCAACAGTTTTATGCGCACTAGTACTGAAAAGAAGTAGTGTGACCAATATGAAAGCGCTCGTGCTTACTGCTGGAGAAGGTAAACGGCTTCGGCCGCTAACGACCAATCGCTCGAAATCTATGTTAATGATAGCTGGACGCCCAGTTCTACAATATATCATAGATAGTCTTGTAGAAAATGGGATTCGTGACATTATACTAGTTGTTGGGCACGGAAGGGAAGAATTGATTGATCACTTCCAAATGGGTGGAGATCAAGGTGTTAGATTCAGGTATGTCATTCAACATAAGCAAGAAGGTGCGGAAAATGCGATTCTGACTGCTCACGAGGAACTTGAGGGTGAAGAAGAATTTCTTCTTGTGAATGGTGATGTTCTTGTTGAACCTGAGATGGTTAAGAGAACACTCACCAATCACGAAACAGTTGGCGGGGATGTGACATTGCTCGTCACACTTGTTTCTAATCCAGAGCAATTTGGTACTGTAAAAATCGGTGCTAATGGGGTGGTTGAGAAACTGGTTGAGAAGGGTGGTCCGGATCGATATGTGAGTAATTACGCTGTTGCAGGTATTTCCGTCTTTAACTGCGAACTCCTTGACTTACTTGAAAAACACGGGAAGATGGAGAAGGCTTTCGAAGAATTCATTGCAAGTGGGCGACAAGTATCTGCTGCTGTATGGGAAAAGGAATGGGCTGAGTTCACATGGCCTTGGGATATACTAAATGCAAATAGAATCGTTATGGACCGTCAACTTCGTGGAAAGGGTAGTTTCATTGCTGAATCTGCGGATGTTCACCCAAGTGTTGTAATAGAAGGGTCCGTGTATATCGATGAAGGAAGTATTATTCGTCCCTATACAACATTGAAAGGTCCAATCTATGTTGGCAAACAGGTCTACATCGGTAATAATTCACTAATCCGTGATTATTGTAGTTTATGCGATGGAGTACGGATTGGTTATTCTGTAGAAATGAGAAACACTATGGTCTTTGAACGCGTGAACGTTGGAAGGATGACATACTTAGCTGATTCACTCATTGGAGCAGATACATGCATCGAAGCTGGGGCTCAATTATGGAACTGGCGGCCTGGTAGCACTCCTCTGTTTCTTGAGGGTGTCCAGATACCTTCACAAAAATTCGGTGCTATAGTGGGTGATCATGTGGTTATTGGTGTCAATGCATCAATCTACCCAGCAACACGTATTGGAGAGAATAGCATCATTTCTGCTGGTTGCGTGGTAACTGAGGACATCCCACCAAATAGCGATGTAAGTGTTTCACACAAACTCAAAATTAGTGAACGTAAGGATACATCAAACTGCTAATTGATTGGGCTATTAAAGTAGCCCACCTCTTCACCATCAATTATTACATGTATAGTATTATCTTTCACAATTGTTCTAACTTCTACATCATCCTTCTGAATATCTATCTTGAATTTATGACCTTCTACTTGTATTATAGTGTTAGTTTCTGAATGAATAATTATAATATCATGATGCACCTCTTTCTGTAGTTCTTTCCTACTTGGTATAAGTCTCAATTGTGTTAGAAGCGCATCTAGATGTTCCAGTTCATCTTCATTTAGTAGCTGACGAATGGACCTGTATCCAAGATATCTGTCCTTCCCTTTTAGAATAACATGATCATCATATTTTCCAACAACCAATCGCTCTATTCCTAAATATGGCCCAAAACCTCTTTCGATTGCATCAATGTCTGCACTATATTCTGACTGGTATTTAGTTTGTTGAACTGGATGACTTAGTTCATGAGCTAGAAGGCCCGTAAGTGCAGATTCATGCCATTTTCTTGTTTCGTTACTGCATCTGATATTTACCTCCTTGAAATCATGGGTCCAACTTATTGTTGCAAAACTACTGCTACGCCCCCACTTTATTCTGATACGACTTTGATTTAATTCTGGATATGCAGTACTAACTAAACGATTTACCAAGTTTAGGATGTCAATTATTTCACCCATTGGTGTATCTCCCATGCCGAACGACCGATAGATGAGCATCTTTAAAAGCACACCTCTGGATTTCCGCCAAGACCTAGTCAGTTGCATCTAGGAGAGTAATTACCATCAGTCGAAAGAAGTGGGGCAAATCAGCCACCAAGACCGAGAAAATAATTCGAGACGCAGTACCGAAACCTGAAGTTTTGTCAGGGATTGATGAGTACCTAGGTAAAGCTAGGTCCGTCACATGTTATGATGTTGCAAATCGGTTCAATATCAGGATGAGTGTCGCGCGTAAACTTCTTAGAGAGAAAGAAGTTAAAGGCGAACTTATACCCTACATACGAGAAGGCGGTTTCATTGTATACACCACTCCATCCGAAATGAATAAGCGCGAAGGTGGTGCACCAATTATGCTCGCAGCTGTTTTTGAAGAAGTTGCATCTTCTGTAACCTCAAAACCTGTAATTACAGAAGAGATGGATGAGGCACTTATAGCAGCTGGAACTCCCGGTGCAGTCAAACCAAGCAAGTTAGCTCGGAAGCGACGCGAACGTGGAGAACGTAAAGAGCGTAAGGATGAACGACCTGAAGTTATCGTTGAGCCTCTTGAAGTACAACCTTCTGCAGTTCCTGAGCCTGAACCTGTAGTCGATGAGAAGAAGAAAGCTCCAGCTAAGAAGAAGACAACGACCAAGAAAGCTACTGCGAAGAAAGAGGCTAAGCCAAAGAAGG
>CAZMBV010000050.1:1617-6237 GCA_964564335.1 uncultured archaeon | reverse complement strand
CCAAAGAAGGATGAAGCCAAGAAACCAGCAGCTAAAAAGACTACGAAGAAATAGTCTGGTTGATTAGACAAGTGGGCGACTCATACAGAGTACGCCCTCTCTTCTTATTTTATGAATCTATTAAAAAGAAATGAGTTGGCCCCATTCTCTCTCGGAGAAGGAGCCACTGAAATTGTCAATCGTTGACTATTTGAGAGCGGTAATTTGCTTGTCCAAATCTTCAAGTTGAGTGTCTAGGTCACCTTCCTTTGTCTTGTACTCGTCCTCAGGAATATAGCCACGCATATAGTCAAAGCGAAGATCAGTCAATTGTGCTTTGAGTCGGTCTTTTTGCTGTAGCAAGAAATCTAACTGATCATTACCCTCAGCTGATTCTGAAACCGGCTCTGGAACAATTTCTGGAGTTGGTTCTACTACTGGCTCCGGAACAGGCTCCGGAGTTGGTTCAGAAACTGACTCAGGAGTAGGTTCTGGAGCTGGTGTAACCTCCGGCGTTGGCACAGGTTCAGGGGCTGGAGCCGGGGCCGGAGACTCAACTTTTGGGGCATCTGTCTTGACGTTTTCCATCTTCTCCATATTTTGCCTCAATTCTTCAATCTGGTTAGCTATCTCGGCAAAACTGTCGTTAATTGTCTTGTTAATAGACATCTTCATCTTAGCGAAGTTTTCAGCTAGAGTATCAGCGAGCTTTTTAGTTTCAGCTACATTCTCTGCGAAACCTTCGATTTCCTTTAATTTCTCCATCATTGCGCTTAAATCGAAAGACATGCTTTATTCACCTGTGTGCGCCTGTTAAGCGATACTTCCTTTTTTGGTTCTTAACCTTTGCCTTGATGCATTAATTCTCAAATTTCACTTGTTTTCGAAGTTCCATCAAAGAGGTTGGATTGGTTCTTCATCGTATACTGATTTTCTAGACACGAAGAAACCAAATGCTACTGCATAGGTCAATGTATTGAGAGCACCTGCAATTATCCACGTCCAGATTGACATGACTATTGATGCCGATAATAGAAACAGCGCAACTGAAGCAATCGATACAGTTTCTGTTTTGATATTTGCCATGTGTAGCAGAATTGACAAAGCTGCGACTATGACAAATAGACTATATGTTGCCAATACTGTTGGATAGTAGTATATTGTCTTGGTGAATGTTATTTCCTCAATTACAAAGTATGGTCCTAGTGTTACAAAATCGTATAGTGCCATGGCACTAGATGATGCTGCTAGAATCCCCATTAATACTCCAACTATACTAGCTTGAAAGAGATGAACACGATTGATCGCATAGAGTCCCAGCGAAACAAGAACTATTGTTGCAGTCATTCCTGCATAAAATGGAACCAGAGGCTGAATGTAAGACTCTGAAAATACTTGCGAGTATAGAGTGACATCCAATGTGAAGTAAATAAAAGTCAACATCCCGATTAAACACCCAATTCCAGCCAAGTAAACGAATGGCTTAATCATCGGTTTTGACTGTGTGCTTTTTTTCTCTGCACATTCTCTGCAAGAGATTGCTCCTCTGTAACGCACTATTTCACTTCGTTCTAGGGTTCTTTCACAGAAACTGCACTTAATCTCTAAATCATTGCTGGTATTTTCTGTCAAAATACGCACCTTTCTGCGCGTGAAGATGTGTATACTTTGTGTATTCTTATTTTGAAGATAGATAAAGCTTAGTACAAATTTGTTCTTCACTAAGCAGCTTTTGCTTCAGCTTTCCCTTCGAGAATTGCTCTTCGAATAATCTGAATCAGACGGTCTCTGTATGAGATATCAATAGCAACTAGCTCGTAAGTTGGAATGCTAAGAATCTGACCAACACGTTCTGGAGTCAGGGCAGTTGGCAGGTCCTGTTTGTTTGCAATACCAATAACCTTTGCATCAGGAACTTCATCCTTGACTAATGAAACGAGTTTCTTGCTTCTCAGTACATTCTCAAGAGTACTATCTGTAACGATGATAACAACCTGTGCGTTAGCAATCATCTTTGCCCAGAGTATACTGAATCGTGATTGTCCTGCAAGGTCCCAAAGTACAATGTTAGCATTGCTGATTTCTTCTGGCAATTTCTTGATAGATACACCAATGGTCGGATCGTGGACAAGTGGTAATGTTTCTCCACGCAGAAGATGAAGGGTTGTTGTCTTGCCAACACCCGCAAAACCTAAGATGGCAACCTTCACCATTGTAACTGCAATTTCATCGACTTTGTCATCAAATCCATCAAGAGACTGATTTGCAAGAGCTAAATTCGAATAATCTCTCATGAACGATTCCACAAGTTCTCCCATTTTTTCCTCCATTTGGCTTGCATCGTCTGCTTTATCTGCTACAAACATGAAGGTGAATGGTTCTTTCTTAGAGTAGAAGATTCGTGATATTACAGCATTCATGTATTCTGTCTTATCTTCCAAGTCAATAGTCTTCAGGAAATCTGTAAGATTAATTAGAAATTCTACCAGATTTGTCTTAGAGTCGCCTTTAGCATACTCTTTAGAATAAATCATATTCCCTTGTTCACCGAGTACAAAAACGCCTCGAATCATTTTGCAACACCCCATGTTTGTATTAGGAGTTCTAGATGTCGCCGTGCTGCTTCAGGTGATATTTCTTTCTCTGATAGTTTCTTAGAGATGATAGGCAAAACATATTCAGGTAGGAACGATTCAATTCTTGGATTTGTCAATAATCCCCAAAGGTCTCCCTCACCGAACCTGACAGCGATTTTTTCTGCTTCTAAAGCGAATAGCACTTTCTTCACTATTGATTCTGGAAGTGATGTCTTCTGAGAAATATCTACAATCGATAGAGGTTGATCCCTTAGAGAAGTTAATACTCTATACTGAATCCTCTCCGCGAGGATTCGTGATATTTTCTCTCTATCTTCAAATATAGGTGAATTAGCATTATCAACTGGTACTGTTGGATTGTATCCTTTATTTGGTGGAGGTGGCGAAAAGAATTCAGTTACGAATTCACGATATTGTTCAGCAATTGATGGTATTGCTTCCTTTGTCTTAAGAATTGAATCTACAGGAGGCTCTCGGTATCCAAATACATCTTTCACTAGAAATACTATCTCTGAGGTCTTTCCAAGAAGCTCAACTTTAACTACACCGGAATCCATTAATGGTGCCATAGCTTCTCGAAGGTCGACATCGTTATTCTGTATTTGCTCTCTCAACCATATTGATAATTTAGCAGCCTTCTCAATACCTTCTTTTTGCATTCGTTCCAAGAGTAGTGCTGATGACGGAGTTAAGAAGACCTCTGCAAGTTGCTGTTCTTCGGACAATTCCTTAAGAACACTACCTGTCTTCAATATCTCTTCCAAAGAGAATGAATCTGGATCAATGGCAAGAAGAGCAAGAATTAATCTCCCTGATCCTGCTAAATCTACGCGTAGCTGGTCAAAGTCTTCTTCAGCACTCAAGATTGAACATATCATCCATCTCGGATAGAGAGAAGAACTGTAAGCTGCTATTTTCATACCCTCAATGTAAGAGTAGCTTAACTCCTCTTTCTTATCTTTCTGTTGTTCATAGAAAATGAGATTCAGAATCTTCTCATTCAAAGTAAGTGACGGAGGATACCGCTCTTTAACTAAAAACCCATGAAAGTCATCCAAGTGGACTATGAAAGTTGCCTCTGGCATGTGACGCCCCATTCTGTGAATCAGCAATACTCCATAAATGTTTGACCCTTATGTAACCACTTAGCAGAAAACTGAGACAAACCGATAATCTTCACATTTTAATTGAGTCTTCTATTTCTCGATGTGCAAGACATGTCACTAAACC
The DNA here is from genome assembly GCA_964564335.1 of uncultured archaeon. Lineage (GTDB taxonomy): Archaea > Asgardarchaeota > Thorarchaeia > Thorarchaeales > Thorarchaeaceae > SMTZ1-45. Next base: position 2,431 of record CAZMBV010000050.1, on the reverse strand, counting down.
ACCATTATTGAAAATCCAACAATGCTCACAGATGATTTTTCCACATACAAAGCAGGTTCCTAAATGCTGGTCTATAGTTGTTAATTTAGTGTCTTCTTTTCCTACGGAATGTTGACTACAATACGAGTGTCCGCATCGGTAACAAGACTGTTCTCCCTGAGTTGAACAAATCACACAAGAATTGAATTGTCCCCGAAAGCTTCCAGGATCTACTTGCTGTGTCTTGTCGCATTCTGGATTGTCACATGTACCAACTCCCTTATACCTCCCACAATGTCGACAATATGGGAGGATTTCTGGAGTGTTTCTCGTCATAATGGAACACCTGTATTCAGTTCGCGCTCATGGAGGCAAGATAAGAAAGTATGAAAAGCATTCCCATGACATCAACATGAAGGTAACTCGCCATGGACTTGAATCGCCGCAACCTCATTGTTCCCGTTACAGCTACAAGAAGGCTCCAACTAGCAGGCGGACAACCTATGGAACAAGCAGTTCCCGAAGATTATGTTATTGCGGCAATGGTCTTACGCGCACTGGAACGTCGTGAGGGAAGAAATCTAGAATTTGTCCTAAAGAGCTACCTACCTGTTGTGATTGTTCCTTCTCCTGAGCTGAATAGATACTTCCTAGTCGAACAACTAGGTCTTACCTCTGAAGTAATTCAGGAGTTCAAATCACCGAATCTACATAAATTACAGGAACAGGTACAAAATGCTGATACATCTGAAGTACTTTTGAAATGTCTCAATACAACTCGTGATGAAATCAAGAAAATTCTTGATACTTCTTCATCCACTATTGTTGGACTATT
>CAZMBV010000050.1:0-1517 GCA_964564335.1 uncultured archaeon | reverse complement strand
CTTGCGTATTGCATCTCTAGAAAAACAAATTGAGGATATCGAATCAGAGAGAGTAAAAGTATCTGCAGGAAAATCAATTGATAGACGCGATAAACTAGAGGAACTTGATCAGCAATTAGCTGCGCGCAAGTCTGCTCTTTCAAGAGACCAGAAACACCAGTCTGAGATTGTTTCAAATTTGGCTGACACTTCACAGGATCTATCGATTGGAAGTGATAAATTAGCTGCAGAATCAAAGACCGCAATCAATCAACTCAGAAATCAACATACTGCTCTCACTGATATGTTGATCACCCTACGTCTCGCTGAAGAAGATTCAGAAAAATCAGTTATTCTGATACCTTTCTTTCTTGTTGGGTTCTCGAAAAAAGACCAGCTACAAATCGAAGTCTATCCACTATCCCACCTTCAGTCAAATGGGGAGCGAGTAAGTAGAAGACGTGATTTTGTTGATATATTCGAGTCACCATCTCGCTCTATTGATGCTATATCTTCATTACTTGAGGATCTCGCAAGTAAAGATGTCGCACTGAGGAAATTCATTAGAGATTCGTCTCAAGATTATAACATCCTTGCTAACACAAAGGCAAGAGAATTAATTCACAGCGGTGCTGAAGCTCTGCTTGGTGATGCTCTAGTAAAACGGCCTCTAATCCAAGAGCTTGAAAACCTCCTATCATCTATTCCAGAAACAAAGCTACGAAAACAAAAACGTCGATTAATCACCCATGTCATTTCAGATGATTCACTTTGTAATGTTAAATTCCACATTCACAATGAAGCTGGGAAGCCAATTGATAACGCAGAACTTGAGCTTGGAGCGCTGTCCCTGAAATCAGATACATCTGGAGTCATAACCGCTCAGCTACCTCGGAGTCATTATGACGGAACTGTTCGTGCTTCAGGGTTTATTGAGAAATCAATCGAGTTTTCATTAACATCAACAGATGATGTTGTGATTCCCATAGTAATAGTCCCTCTCTCTCATGAAGAACAGATTGTCCTACGCTTAGATGAATTGGTTGAAAGAGCTCGTCGGCTTGATATGATACGTGAACGTTTGTGGGACACATTCGAGTCCCAAGGGAGTACACTTCTAGGAATTCCAGCATATCGTAATGCTTTGATAGAGTTACTATCTGAATTAGGTTATGAACCTGAAGCTTGGATTTCTGAAGCGAAAAAGAAAACAGGAATGGTAAAGCGACTTCTAAAGAGAGACGATAGAGTAGACGGACTAAGACGAGACATACTCAGAATGGCTGAAGAATCAAAGCAATCTGGCGGAATAATGCTCTTCTCAGAATTACTTGTAAGATTGGATGATCTTGGTTGGAGCACTGGCTCTGAGGAAATTGAAGAGATAATCAGTAATATGTCCAAAGAAGGTCTCATTCAAGGACTTTCTCCGCTTGAGAGTGGTACGCTTTTAGTAGAATTTGTTCCAGTTGCATTGACAACTGATCCACAACTTATTCTGGATTTTGCTGCACAGAGTAATGGAAAACTCACATTGG
>CAZMBV010000049.1:0-14929 GCA_964564335.1 uncultured archaeon | reverse complement strand
GGGGGAGTGCGGACTTCCCTTGAGAAGAAGATTTCTTCCTCCGGGCTTTCAGTATGGCTCTATCCTTAGAGGTGAGCCACATCCCTAGTCCGTTCATAATGTTCTATAGGTATGTCAGTATATGAACTCATACGAGAATATGGTATTGCACTGCTCTTTGAATGTGAGCAGATAATTGATGTTGATATGAAGAAACGCCATCCAACATGGATATCAGTGAACCAACTAGCTGAGATTGAGATCCCAGATGAGCTTATGCGTCAAAGTCGAATGGGCCAACATCTGACTCTCAGAAACCTCGCTAAAAAGGATGGGTTAATCTACTAGTGGTAAATTTTACATTATTACTATCAAGTTAGATATGTTGTCCGATTTCTTGGTATCTATCCCCAGAATGCTTAATTAATAAAAACTAGCACTTCATCCTTGTAGTGAGCATTAGGATATTTGAAAAATGTCAACAGAGAGTATCTCACATATGTTCAAATTGGTAGCCCTGGGCGATGGAGCCGTAGGAAAAACCAGTTGCATCCGCAGATACACAGAGGGTAGTTTCAATGACCGCTATATTGCTACTATTGGAACAACTTTTGCTCTAAAGACTCTTGACGTTGACCTCTCTACTGGTAGTAAAGTTACAGCAAGAGTGGTTCTCTGGGACCTAGCTGGACAACCTACATACTCCGAACTCAGACGTCGTTACATGGCAGGAGCTTCAATGGCAATCATTGTTTACGATGTCACGAGACCTCAGACATTTCTTGACATTGGTGAATGGTATACGAAATTTGTAACTGTGTGTCCCAATGCAGTAGTAGCAGTTGTTGCTAACAAGATCGATAGACCAGACCGTCTAGTTCCTACTGAAGCAGGAAATATGGTGAAGAACTGGTTAGATGTCTTCCACTATGAGACGAGCGCTAAGACGGGTGAAAACGTCAGCACACTTTTTACTGACTTAGTCACAAAAGCCATCGCAAAACAGCAAGAACTGGGACCGTTAGACTCATCTTTTGCTGGAACGCAACCACCTAAGCCGTTCAAACTTGGGGTTTAGGCGACACTGAGAAGGGATTGATGGTAACATTGTGGCAATATCTGAAAGGCGCGTTAGCTCATATATTCATACTATTCGTGAATTTTTGTGTATTAGTTGGAGTCATAATGAGTGCCCAGATTCTTTTAGATTCTTCTTCCTCCTTGCCTTTTCTGAATGCACTACTACTGGGATATATGGTTGCTCACACGAGTATCTTACTCTCTATTCAATTGGGTGTGCAGGGGGCGGAATTTCTCAAGAAGAGATGGCCTATTGTACTCATAGCATACTACTTTGGTTTCAGTGATCAAGAAACAATTCCAGAACCTCTTCTAGATCCAGTCAAGAGTAAACTGGCAGTGGTCATTATTCTGCTGATACTAAGTGGAGGTATTGTGCTATATCCGATCTTTGCAATCGTGGGGATGATGCTTCTTTGGGTTAGGATTCCAATCATTGTTTTACAGCCATCTACAATCATCCAGTATTTTATGGTGTTTCTAAATCTGGTTCCACCATTGCTACTGATTGCAGTCGGCCTGATTGTTATCTCAATTATTATGGTCGAATTCAAACGTCAATAGATTAGTTTGGTAGAACTTCAGGCGCCAAAATTGTATCAGCTCTATCGGGGCCCAAGGAGATTATTGCCACTTTAGAACCAGTCCACGATTCTATCTTTCGGAGATATTCTATCATAGAATCTGGCAAAGATGAGTACGCATCAGAATCGCCCTTGACCTTAGGTACCTCTGACCATCCGACACACTCTTCATAGATTGGGATTGCTTTCGAGTACTCAGTGGTGCTTGCAGGAACACTCTTCACTTCAACACCATCAATATCATATCCAACACAAACCTTCACCATATCTAAACCTGTCAATACGTCAATTTTAGTTACTGCAAGATACTCTGCTCCGTTCACACGAATTGCATATTTCAAAGCAATGAGATCTAACCACCCGCACCTTCGGGGTCTTCCAGTCACGGTACCGAACTCACTACCCTTTGTTCTCAGGGTTTCGCCTGTTGCATCATCAAGTTCTGTCGGAAAAGGACCCGCTCCAACTCTCGTCATATATGCTTTGGTTATTCCAAGAATTGATCCTAACTTTGCGGGAGCCACCCCAGTACCGGTTGCTGCAGCTGCCGATACGCAGTTCGAGCTGGTAACAAATGGGTATGTACCATGGTCAATATCAAGAAGGGTGCCTTGAGCCCCTTCGAACAAAATACGTTGACCAGACTCAATAGCGTCATTCAAAAAAGTACCAGAGTCACCAATATAGGATTTGATCTGGCTGAAAACTTCAATGTACTCGTCTAGTGATTTCTGAGTGTCCTCTCCAACATCAGAATGGTACAAATCCCTAATACGCGCAGATGAGGTTTCTGTGAGGATATTCCATTGTGAGGAATTTGTCATCTCTAGTAAATCACATGCTCTTACTCCAATTCGAGATGTTTTATCACCATATGCAGGTCCAATACCGCGTTTGGTTGTGCCAATCTTTTGGTTTCCCTTTGCTTCTTCCTGGAGCTGATCAATTTGAATGTGATATGGAGTGATAAAATGAGCTCGATCACTCACAAGTAAATCGATCTTAAGACCTGTAGAATGCAATTGTTCGAGTTCCTTGATAAGGACGAAGGGATCTACAACAACACCGTTACCTATGACAACTTTCTTGCCACGAACAGCTCCAGTTGGCATCAACCTGAATTTGAATACATTTGATCCAATAGTTACTGTATGACCAGCATTGCTACCACCTTGAAATCTAGTGACTATATCAAAATTCTCAGAAAGGACATCCACAACCTTACCTTTTCCTTCATCGCCCCATTGGAGACCGACAACCACAAGATTATCCATATAGCTCACGTTCGATTTGCGATATGTAGTTCTTGATAACCCTTGTGTCTAACTTATCCTACGTAGCATCAATTAGAAAAAGTGAGGCTTGAGGGGTGTATTTAAATTCCTGACAGTTAATTAAATCAAGACTGACCTTGAAACGACCAGACGTTATTGTAGTTGGAGCAGGAAGCGCAGGATGTGTTACTGCTAGGCGATGTGCAGAATTGGGACTTCGAACTCTACTTCTTGACAGAAAACCACAGGAAGAAGTTGGACAAAAGGTGTGCGGCGATGAGGTCAGTAAATCACATTTTGAAGCCACCGGTATTGATTTTCCAAAAGGAGATGAAATCTCAACAAGTATTTCTGGAGCAGATGTCTATCCTCCAAGTTTAAAGAATGAATTGCAAGTTCGAGGTTGGGTGGACTTTGATGGTTGGACAGTAAATAGATTTAATTTTGGACAAAGACTCCTCAATGAAGCAATACGAGCTGGAGTTGTTTTTCGTGCAGGGATTCACGTCGGAGGTCCTACTAGTATCGGCGATCAAGTTACTGGAGTACAATACAAAGAGATTGCAACTGGTGATGAAACGATTGTCAAGACAAAATTAGTTGTTGACGCTAGTGGTTTTGCAGCAGTAATTAGGAACAAACTGGATTCACCATTGATTGAGAATAATATCGATAAAGGAGATATTGCTCTTTGTTACAGAGAGAATCTAAGATTGAAGGTTCCACTAGCAGAACCAGAGGTTGCTCGAGTCTTTCTCGGAGAAGGAACTGCACCGCAAGGTTATGCTTGGATTTTTCCGAAAGGTTTGCAGGACGTCAATGCAGGAATTGGTGTAACTGGAGGAGAGGGGAAAAGTTCTCCAAAGGCATACTTCATAGATTTCAAGAAAAGATACCCACTTCTATTCGAGAGCACAGTCATTGATGGGAAAGGAGGTGCAGTTCCCGTTAGACGACCTCTCAAGAGCTTAGTAGGAAATGGGATTGCATTCGTAGGTGATTCTGCCTTGCAAGTGAATCCGATTCATGGTGGAGGTATAGGAGCAGGAATGCGTGCAGGAATCATTCTAGGAGAGGTTGCGCGAGAAGCAATTGCCAGACGTGATGTAACAGCAAAGGGACTCTGGCCATACAATATGCGCTATCTAACCAACTTCGGTAGAAGACTTGCATCTCTTGAAATCTTCAGAAGATTATTGCAAGCAGTATCAGATGAGGATATGGACTACGGCTTTGAGAAAAGAATTCTTGAAGCTGGAGACCTAATGGCTGCAAATAGGGGAGATGGATTCTCACTCAGTGCTGTTGAAAAAATGAAAAGAATACGACGAGCAGCTGGGAAAATAGGACTACTCCTAAAAATCCAGAAAGCTGCTAGTCTAATGAAGAAAATGAACAAACTTTACGCAGCATATCCATCAACTTCGGCAGGACTTGATGCTTGGGAGAAAAATGTTCTGAGCATTATTGAAAATGCCGGTTTCGAATAGAAAAGTGAAGGATGGTTAGAAACCATCCAACATTTGTTATTAGAGATTATACATCCCTGATACCTTCTCTCATTACCGTAAAGACAGCTTCTCCTTCAGGGAGATTTGGTGAATCAACAAGTCGACAGATTCTGCGTTCACCTTTTGACTTTCTAAGGTAACACCTAGTCTGAGGTACATGTGCTAGTACGTGACCACCAACAGGCGCTGTTGGGTCTCCAAAGAATGCATCTGGTCGCGACATGACCTGATTGGTGATATAGACTGCCATATTATTAATCTCTGCTCCTCGCTGTAGATGGTGAAGGTGCTTGTTCAGTTTTTGTTGTCTTGCAGCTAGTGTACCTCTACCAGTATATTCAGCACGAAAGTGACTAGTTACAGAGTCTACTACGAGTAATTTTGCGTTCTTCTCGGGAGCCATCTCCATTGCTTGATCACACAAAAGTATCTGATGGTCGGAATTATAGGCACGTGCCCAGACAACATTCTTGAGAACCTTAGCGGGATCCATACCCAATGCTTCAGCCATATCAACTAAACGCTCAGGTCTGAATGTACCTTCAGTATCGACATAGATAGCAGTTGCACTCAAACCTCCCTCTTCAGGAGGACGTTGAATCATTACAGATAACTGATGTGCCATCTGTGTCTTTCCTGATCTAAATGAACCGTACATCTCAGTTATAGACTGTGTTTCCAGACCACCTCCAAAGAGTTCATCAAGAGCTTTTGAACCTGTTGAGATTCTACCTGCTACCTTTCGTCGTTCAAGTAGCAAGTCCGCGGTTTCAAAACCAATATCTAGCATCTCGCGAGCAGCTTTGATGATTTTCGTTGCAGTGGTTTCTCCAATGGCTCCAGCTGCAGCTAATTCATTGGGTGATGCTACAGCAATAGCCTCTACATTTTTATAACCAGATTCAGCTAATCTCTTTCCAATTGCAGGACCTACACCTGGAAGATCCGTTACTTCAATATCAGCTACCGAATCGCTAGAACCAATATCAATCTCTTCTGCTTCATCGCTTGCTTCTTCTTCGAATTTCTCGTAATCATCAGCCTCTTCTGTTTCATCTTCGACATCTTTCTTCTTCGGGGACATTATGAAGACCTCCCTCAGATACTATCGAGCATCTGCATGTGGACACGATGTAGTCGAAGTAAACAGTATAAAAATGGCACTAGTGCTCTTTCCGAGTAAGGAAACCATAAGTATTCAGACTTAGAAATCTGCTATCCACTAATTACAGATAATATTGCAGGTGATGATTGAAATGATGTTTAGGATTTTGTTAGAGTGACAAGAATGAACTCATCTTGGGGAGCAATTCTGATTCCACCCATATTTGTCTGAATCTGGATGAAAGCTAGTTCTCCACCTTCTTTGACTCCTTTTACGATCTCCCAAGTCTTACCAATCAATGCGCTTAATAAAGCGGATATTTCTTCAGCACGTTCCAGTGACACACCCCATGTGTTTATGGGAAATCCTTCTGGACTAATGAATAAGGCTGCGTAAACATCTGGAAATTTGTTTGTGATATTTTGGATAATTCGCTCGAAGATTTCACGCTTTGGCATTGCTGGCATATTGATGTACATCCTAACGGAATAACTAGTTCCCTTGAAAAAAACGTATCAGATAGCAAAGAAAAGGTTTGTTGTTATATGTTCCGCTGTTTTCTTTTGATATTGATTTGGTTTTTAGTTAAGGTAAACTATGATTCTATAATAAAGGGAGGAAATATAGGAGAGTCAGTAGATTTTTCCATCATGAAATATGGAGATGAATTACTAGATCTGCATGGAAAACGTGTGGCAATGGCACGTGCGATTTCACGATTGACTCCAGCACCTCTTATCAATCTCTATATAGGTATAATTTTCTCCATTTATTCACCCATTGGTCTCGGACCAATTCTGACACCTCTTTCTAATATTTTGTTATGCATTATCATGATGGTAATTTTACCGATTACACCAATTTTATACTCTGCAAGAAATGGGACAGTCGACCTTGATGTTTCTGATTGGGAAAGCAGGAAAAAATTCTTCCTTTTCTCACTACCATTTTACGCCGCGGCATTTATTGTATATTGGTTACTTGGGTGTGTAGTCATGAGCGCCATTGCAGCTGCGTATTTTACAGTAACAAGTGGTGTCACAATAGCTAATCAGAAATCTAAAGTTTCTGTCCATGGAGCGGGAATAGGAGGACCAGGAACAGCACTATTCTTTGTTTTTGGTTGTTTTGCGCTTCCTGTAATCATCGTATGGATTCTGGTTATCTGGTCACGTACAGTTCTCAAGCAGCACAGTCTAATACAATCAATTGCTGGAGTATTGCTCGGAATCATCATCACTCTTTGTACGTACCCTTTTGTGTACATTATCTAATAATACTGCAAGTGATGCTGTACGAAAAGCGTTCATATGTATTGTCTTAGAAAATATGTTGAGAATCTCAGTTACACTATTGTCACTGAGAAAAAACACAACAGCGGATTTCAATATGGTCGACCACATACAATGTCCAGAATGCGGCAAAAGTTTAGGAAAAGGATCAACATTCTGTATCGGATGTGGGCATAAAATTCCAGAAGGTCTAGAAACAATCTCTACTCCAGAACCAGATATTTTACCGAGTGTTGAAGAATCGGGTCTTGCAGATATTGTAGAATCCGGTTCAGTATCTAAACCAACTCGTCCAGAAGCGAAACCAGAAATCACACCAGTAACGGAAGAACTCAGCTGGGAGGATGAAATTCCGGATTTACCTACTGGAGATACTGTTGTGGATCATGGTGAAACCATTACAAGTACACCATCACCAATCTCAATCGAAAGCGAACCAGAAGCAAGGGAACCCGTGACTAGTAATGAATCTCAGTTATCGTGGGACGAAGGTGTTCAAGAGATCAAAGAAGGTATGCCTTTCAAAGAAGTGGACCCTCCAAGAATTGTTGCAGAGGCTCATGCAATTGAAGTATCAACAGATGATGCTCTTACACATTTATTTCCTGAAGTCCAAGACGATGCAACAAGAGATGCTGTCAGCCACCTTTTCCCAGAAGGGAGAGGTAGCACAAGTGCATCGTTTATCGATGTTGTGGTGGGAAAGCCTTCGAAGATTTCAATCAAGTCACCTTTGAAAGAACTTGAGCATGCATCATGTCCAAATTGCGGTGTAGTAATCACTTCAGATGGATTTGAATATCCTGCATATGTTTTTGATGCAATGGGAAAGGCACGGTCGGATTTTGGCGATCAACTATTGAGTGAGAATGAACATGAACGTGCTATCGAGTACTATGAGATGGCAAAGATGCTATTTGAAAAATCTGGAACAGAGAAGAATACTGCAGAAGCCTTGAGGAAAATAGATATGGGCTATGATGCAATGGCTCAGTTCCACTATGATGAAGCAGAAGGGCTCTTGAAAGAAAATAGCTTCCAATGGGCCATTGTACAATTCAAGAAAGCAAGAGAATTGTATATGTTTACAACGGATGCCAAAAAGAGAGCTAGATGTGCTGAACGCGCCCGTGAGGCATATGTTATCTGGGGTAAAGCGCTTGAAGACGAAGGAGATAAACTAGCGAAAGATGGGAAGACAAGAGAGGCTCTTGCCAAATATCAAGAGGCTGCTGCGAAGTATAGAGAAGGTGGCGACTCTAAGCGTTTGAAAGGTCTCGATAAAAAGATACGGAAAGCATAGTAGATGAATGCTCACTTGGGTTTGAACCCAGTGAGTCGGAGAATATTCTTTCGGAATATCAAATCTATATCATCAGCAGTGTAGCAATATTGGGGACATATTGATTTCACTGCTTGATATTGTTCCTCTAAGATGTTAAACCTGAAGCCTCGTGGAAAGAACGATGAATCAGTTCCAAATACAATTCTTTCCGCTGAACCTGCTCTCAATGCTTTTTCAAAAATCTTCGTAATCGTAAGATCATATGGTTGATATTTCATCCAACTATTGCTTCCACTTGTATCCATGACGACGTTATCAGTCTGATACATGAGCATGAGGACTTCTCTGAAGAAACCAGCGCCAAAGTGAGCAATCATAAAATTAAGGTCAGGGAAATCCTGGGCAGGTTTCTGGATATCTAATGGATTTCCAAATCTTAGGTTTGCAGTGGTTCCAATTGTGATTCCAAAATGATGAATAGCAAGGAGTTTATGTTTTAGTGCGGCCTCATAGATTGGATAGACCCTTTCGTCATATACATGAAAATCCCAAGAACTCGGGTATAACTTGATTCCTTGAAAACCATCTTTTGCTGCTCGTTCTACCAACTCTACTGCGTTTTCTTCTGCAGGATTAATATTCGCATAGCCAAGAAACCGGCCAGGGAATCTTCTACGAGTTTCATTGAATTCATCCCAGACCTCAGGACTTATCATCATACCAATTGCAGAAATTCCATATTTGTCTAATTCATCAATCCACATCTGACCAGCATCCCAGCTCTCATCTGGAACTGTCAAAGTTCCCATGTCAGTGTAATTGCCTACTCTCTTCTGCATTCGTTCAAGTGAAGCTCCACTATCAAGCCATTGCTTTATTGTAGCAAATGTGAAAAAGTGTGCATGCGAGTCGACGACTTCTATTCCAACTTTTGAAACTACCATCTCTTGTTTCACCTATGATAATCGAATAACTATTGTTAAAACCAAAGCGAGGTTTCGTAATAAGACCTCACGTATGGTCGTCTTTAAATCCAGTCGCCTGTTTCAAGCTTTCTGGGGAGGTATTCGTCAGTCAAGTATTGGAAAGAATGGCTTGCAAAAGCCTGTATCTCTGCTTTCTCTTTAATTTGAAGCATCAGCTGGAGGTCTTTGACCCACTCTTTATTTTGCTGCACAAAGGGTTCCTTCAGCATATCCTTCACACGTTTGATGTCAGTTGGTTGCATTGGAATCCTGACAGCTTTAGGAATTTTGTACTCATCCAGGTCTCTACTAAGAACACCTAGAAGTTTGAGTTCGGGTGTTGCAATGAATGGTGATTCATAACTGAGACGCTTACTCCCTCGTAAGAAAACGGAGTAGATATAATGTCCATATGGATCAGAGTCAACCAAGGCAAAGGCAGGAATTTCAAGTTCCTTCACGAGCATCTTTAGAAATGCTCTTGTTGCAATGTCGCCAGAACCTTTTCCTGTAAGTACAATACAGGGTTGACGATTCCAGTACTTGGCTTCTGCAAGACGCATCACAGCCGCATCCTTTTCAGAAAGCAGGATGAATTCAGCATCGCTTTCGACTATCTCTAACTGGTCAAGGAAGGGTGTTACAGCCCAACCACCGGTTCCCATTTTAGTTAGATCGATAAGATCTCCACCATCACGAATCTTGACTCTACCCATAGCAGAACCTCGTGCAGAAGCAACAATGTGAACACTATCACGAGTTGTTCTTAGCATTGATGAAACATCTTCTACGATTTTATCACTATACTTTTGATCTCTAAAGAGATTCACGTCGCTATAGAAGACCTCCCTTTTCGAAGCATGAAGATTGATTTTTAGAAGATTGTAGATTATTTCCATAACACGAGCAGTTCGTGTTGCGTCTACAACAGATGCAAGTGAATGATATGGTCTGGATATTGTTCGCATTCCAAGTAGTAGTAAATCACGTATTTCATCCCAAACGATATTATCACCGGATCTACTAGGAATTTCAAATGCAGGACGACCAGAAATCATTGTTTCATTTAGCATCTCTAGGGCAACTTCTACTAATCTTTCAAGAGTATCTTCGGGGCGTAGAGAAACAACCTGTACAGTTTCAACTTGTTCAGGATCATCTACACTCTTTGGTGCTCTAGCACGTATATCAGCAGCAACCCATTTCTCCTTCATTTCTGTTGTAAGATCAGTCACAGACTTAGGAACTGGCAATCCAGAAGATTTCTTGATTGCTTTGGGTTTCGTTCTCTTTGGTGGTGCAGGTACCTTGGTTTTCTTCCTTGAAGGTTTTATCGTTGGTTCAATTTTCTTCTTGGACCGTTTCTTCGTAGGTTTTTCTTCAGTAGTGATGGGGATTTCTTTTTTCACTGCGGATACTTTCTCCTTTGGCGGCTTTGTGTCTTTTCCAGTAATGATAGTTGGAGTTGATGAATCACCTATGATTCTATCAATCTCTCTTCGTTGCATCATCTCTCGTGCCTCAGCAACAATCTTTGTTGCTCCTGCAACACTCAGTCCATCAACCTTCGAAGCAATGGCATCAGGTCGGGACCTTGATAACCGAGCTATTGAATTGTAACCAGCTCTTTCAAGAGCAAGTGCCATTTTAGACCCAACACCGGGAACTTTACTAAGGGGAATTGTGGGGGTTGATGTATCATCTTCAGATTTGATTTCAGTGTCAGGTTTTGCAGGTTGATCCATCTTTCTAAGCAAGTCTTTTGCCGCAATAACTAAATTTTGAGCTCCCGTACTACTTAACCCGTCAATCTTCTTTGAGAGTGATGGTGCGCGTGACCTCGATATTTTCTCGACAGAATCGTATTTTGCAGCAATTAATCTGTCTGCCAATTTTGAACCAACGCCAGGAAGATTTGTGATTGGGATTCCAGACTCTGAAACGCTAGTAGAATCAGGTTTCTTTTTTGGAGCTGCTTTCGCTACACCTTCTTTTTTCGGTTTCTTGGCTGCAGTCTTTGCCTTTGGTTTAGCTTTCTTTTTCGGAGCTGCTTTCACTACACCTTCTTTTTTCGGTTTTTTGACTGTAGCCTTTGTTTTTTGTTTAGGTTTCTTTTTCGGAGCTGCTTTCACTACACCTTCTTTTTTCGGTTTCTTGACTGCAGTCTTTGCTTTTGGTTTAGCTTTCTTTTTTGGAGTTGTTTTTTTGGTGGACCTTTTCTTAGCTGGAGTTTTCTTTTCTTTTGCTTTTTTCTTTGGCTCCTCCTTAACTAGGTCGCCAAGAGTAGATTGAACAATATCGGGCTGCTTCTTGGATTTCTTCTTACTCATCTAAAGCACCTCCATCATCGACTGATTCTTCATCAGATTCATCTAAGGGCATATCTGCGACTAAATCTGTGCCAATTCCATCAGTTTCGCTTTCTTCTTGGTCGTCTTCGGTTTCAAAACCTTGGATAGAATCTCGCAATCTACTCGCAATTGTTTCGACATCATATTTTGGTTTTTTATGACCATCATTCGCAATCATCACAAGACTCTGAGCAAATTGATCAGCATACATGGCAAGAATTCCAGCACGCTTAGCCTTTCTTCTATCTGTTTCTCTCCGTGTGATGAACCTTCTAAATTTACGTCCGGCTTCTTCAAGAGCGAGTTTGATTTCGCGAAGCAGTACTTCATCTTCAGCCAATGCCTGCTTTGACTGACCCTTGAACATCACGTGTACATATGCACCACAAACATGAATGAACACCATTATGGGACCACGAGGAATACCATTATCGAAAGTTTGTACCTTGTAATTCTTCCAATTAACCGTAGTAGCAGCCTTCCAAGTAGCACAATCGCTATTGTCTCTTAATTTTGGAACTCTATTTACAAAACGCCATAATACCATAGGAGCAGACGTTGCAGGTTTAATTTCGCCTCCATAAGCAATACAGACCTCGACAGCAAATGATAGTCCTTTTCCAGAAGTTGGCTTTCTTGTTACTGCAGTAGCAAAATCGGGATTGTAAGCCAATTTAATCGTTCGTTCAAAGACTTCCTCACCAACAGTAACTACTGTGTCGGTAGGGGGTGCAATGTATTCTTCATTTGAAAAGGCTCTATAAAGAAGCTCAACTTCGATTTTAGACAAAGAATCAGTTGGAGTTTTCAAGGAGAGAGCATCAAGGTGTCGTCGTCGAAGATCTTTACTAGCCTCATTAACAATCGTCTTTGCCTTATTGCTACTTAATCTAACGAATGCCTTTGTTAAGAAACTCTTCAGATCGGACTCGGTTGTTTCACGAAGTAAATCCTGAAATTCACCTATCCTAATGCTTGAAGGATGTGGTTGTGCATATTTGGGTTCATCGGGGAATATATCAACACGACGGGGATAGAAATTAACTGCACCATAGGGGTCGATAAAAATAATATTTACATGCGAATTAAGTAGCGACGCCATTTCAGCGTAAATATCTGCATACCCACGTCTGTATTGAATATTCAAATAATGAAGGCGAATGTATGTCCCATGATTGAACGGTAATTCAAGATTAATAGGGCCACCAGTGTAATCCTTTGTATTTGATGTGGTCGTATAGAAAGATGATGCAGTTGCGTCATTAGCATTGAATCGTTTTGATACAGTGAAGATAGGTTTTCCAGTTGTGTTCTGAGCGTCACTGAATGCTGAAGGTGCTCCAAAACCCTGACTACCTCTCGTCTGACGAAGCTTCTCGGATTTACTTGATGCTAAATAGATACCAAATTTTTCAAGATCAGAGGGAACCATTCCAACACCAGTATCAAAGCATGTGAATTCATATACCTTGAAACCTTCCTCATCATCTATTGGCACAAGATCAGGCATCTGAACTTCAGTAAGTTGCAGTACAACAAGAGGTTCTCTCTTGGTTAATAACGGACGAAGAGGCATCAAGAATTTTCTAAATTCGGTTATGCTTTCATCAATTGTGTCTTTTTTACGAGGAGGGAGTTCTACATCTTTTCCAGCCCTAACATCCCGCTCTAGTTTCTTACTCAGTGCAATCGAGTCAATTTGTTCTTCTTCTATTTTCTTTATAACCTGCTCGATTATTTCGGGGTCAGGACGCTCCTTGAGTCGAGGACGGCTCTTACCTTTCCACCACCATGATTCTAGTGCATCTATAGCATTATCCAAGAATTCTATTGTATACTGTGTGTGTTTATTGAGCCCTGTTTCAAAGCCTACTAGCTGTGTTCTTTTTCTCATGAACTTCGCAATTGTACCTTGTTTGATGTCACCTGAAGGTGCAAATGAAGCAGGAGTAGTTTTCTTTGGTTGTGCATTCTTTTCGGGACTCAATTCATATCTCTCCTTGTGAGGCCGTTGTCATTAATCGCGTATCATACCCTATTTCAAAGTGTTTTGCGCATTGACCAGTACTGCTCGAGTGCGTTTATTGCCATATTACTCTTTTCCGTGGCTAGCCCTGTTAAACAGCCCTAAGTTGCGAATGGAAAGTCATTAGTGTTTCAGTATTTTGAGATGCTTACTAATTTAAACTAAGAACACGTGTTCTAATATATTGATAAATATCTTTATGCGGTATGCAACCGAAATAAACTCGATGTCACCTGAAACGATTCGAGCATTTCCACTTACAGATTTTCCAGTTGTTGAACCACATAACGACGTGTGTAAATTAATTTTAGAAGCGTTAGAAAACTCGGCAAATGAATTGGACGATGGAGATATTCTTGTAATTGCATCAAAAATCATTTCAGTATCTGAGAATAGAATAATGAGAGCCAATGATGTCGAACCCACAGAAAGAGCAAGAAAAATTGCTCTAAAGAATGGCTTTGACCCATTGCATGTTGAACTTGCTTTGCGAGAGAGTACGGATGTAATTCAGACAAAGGGAGTTCTCATCACTGAAACACACTCTGGATTAGTATGTAATTTCAGTGGGATAGATAAGTCGAATGCACCTGAAGGAATCTACATTCTCTTACCAATGGATTCCGATACTTCTGCACATCAATTACGTAAGGCTTTGATGAAGGTAACAGGAAAAAAAATAGCTGTCATAATTTCGGATACACAAGGGAGACCATGGAGAAAAGGTTCAGTTAACGTATCCATTGGTTGTGCGGGAATTGCACCGTTCAAGTATAACAAGGGTAAGAGAGACCTCTATGGTAGGGTTTTGAAGAGGTCCACTGTATGTCAAGTGGATGAGATTGCAATGCTTGCAGAACAATTGATGGGACAAGCAGGGCAGCAGACACCAGTTGTCCTTGTACGAGGATATTCCTACTTGGATTCAGAAGAAGAGGCTAAGGATATCAATAGACCTAAGCATGAAGATATGTTTAGGTAAAAAGAGAGAAGTCAGGCTCCTCCGTAGAGGAACCCAATCGATCGTTGATTTTAGACTATCATACTTTGTGGCCGCAGCCATTGCAGAATTTAGCTCCTGCGGGATATGCCTGGCCACAGTTAGAACAGAATCCGCCGCCATCACCACCGCTGCCGCCATAGTCAACTTGAACAGAGTCGGGTTGACCGTCGCCATCAGCGTCTTCGCCATAGGTGATTCTCATCGACCCTCCACGACCGGCACCTTGAGCTCCTCGAATATCAAAAGTAGTTCCACCGCCACCACCGCTATGGGATGCTGCATGGCCACCACCGCTTTCACCAGAACCACCAAGAGGAGCTCCACACTTTGGACAGGAAACTGCATTTCCAGCTCCAGTTCCACAGTAAGGGCACTTTCCTTGATCCTGAGCATTATTGACATTAGCAACTACACCGGGAATTACTTTGTCCTGCTTGAATTCAAACTGCATATTTCCTCCAGCTTTCAATTCAA
>CAZMBV010000048.1:0-15048 GCA_964564335.1 uncultured archaeon | reverse complement strand
CTTCATCCCAATCATCAGCAGAAACATGAAGCTTGGCGCTAGCTGATTGGAGTATCTTTCCTAGTTTCAGGAGCAATTCATCAGATTGCTTTTGTAATTCTTTGTCACCAAGACCGAATATCTTAGAGAACGTTCCCATTGTGCTCTTCTCCTAGAAAACGCATCATATTTTCTGAATGCCAATACTAGCTAGTAGTAATGGTTCTAAATAGACCTTGTGCCAGATTGCTTTTGCAGTTATACCTATTCAAGAACTGCGCGAATACGTACAATTCCCGCTCCAATTTTTTTCTGCTTGGTTATCTTGAACTTACTAAGAGCCCCAGTCTTCTCTACATGTGGACCTCCACAGAGTTCCATGCTGAAATCCCCTACACTATATACAGAAACTTCTTCACCATAGTTCTCTTTGAAAAAGGCAAGAGCTCCTTTTGCAATTGCATCGTCGTATTTCATGAATCTATGTTCGACATTAAGATTCTGAGCGATTACATCATTGACCAATGTTTCGACCTGTCCGATTTCTTCTGGGGTAAGTTTTCTTGAAAAGGTAAAGTCAAATCTAAGCCGTTCATCTGTGATGTTACTCCCATGTTGAGTCACTTCATCGCCTAGGACCTTCCTGAGTGCAGCTTGCAAGAGATGTGTTGCTGTATGTAATTTTACTATTTCTTCACTATGATCTGCTAAACCGCCCTTGAATTTGCCCTGTGTGGCAGTCCGTGAAAGTTCTCTATGTTTTTCAAACTGTTTCGTGAACTCCTTCATATCAATTAAAATCCCTCTCTCCTCTGCAAGGTCTCTTGTCATCTCTAGAGGTAGTCCAAAACTTGTGAATAGAAGGAAAGCATCTTCTCCAGTGACAGTTCCAGTTTCTTCAAATATCCTGTTGAATCTTCGCAAAGCTTTGGTCAATGTCTTTCTGAATTTCTTTTCTTCAGCTTTGAGATTTTTAATAATAAATTCCTTATTGCGTTCAACTTCTTTATAGAGATCTTTGAACATATCAACCACAATTTCTGTGAGACTTACCATGAATCCAGTACCAATATTCAATCGATCTGCACTATGGATAGCTTTTCTTAGAAGACGACGTACAATGTAACCCTGCTCAACATTGGATGGACCAATCTGTCTATCATCTGCCATTATCATGATTGCAGATCTCACATGGTCAGCAATGATACGAATCTGTGTATCCTCTTCCTCCGAAAATTCTTCTATTGGGGACATTTCTTTGATTTTCTCGATTAATGGAACGAACACCTCAGTATCGAACACTGATGGGACTCCCTGCAACATTGCGGCTGTTCTCTCAACACCCATTCCAGTGTCTATACTCCGCTGTTTTAGAGGAGTATATTTTCCATCCTCACTCTTGTCGTACATCATGAAAACGTCATTCCAAATCTCGACGAAATGACCGCAATTACATCCTGGTCTACAATCAAGACTGCATTTGGGTATCTCATCTACTTCAATGAACATCTCCGTACATGGACCACATGGACCACTATTACCAGCAATCCACCAATTGTCTTCTTTACCCAAGAAGTATATGCGCTCATCCGGGATACCGACACTTCGCCAAACCTCTGCCGCTTCATCATCTCGGGGAGAGTCCTCATCCCCTGCAAATACTGTTACCGATAGTTTGTCAGGGTTGAATCCCAGTAATTTCTTAGAAGTAAGAAACTCATAGCTCCATGTGATTGCTTCTTTCTTCCAGTAATCTCCAAGACTCCAATTACCCAACATCTCAAAGAAAGTAAGATGGGTCGTATCACCGACGTCCTCAATATCTGTCGTACGAATACACTTCTGAACATCAGTAAGTCGTTTACCTTCGGGATGTGGTTGACCTAAAAGATATGGAACCAGTGGGTGCATCCCAGCCGAGATAAAAAGTACTGATGGATCATTCTCAGGAATCAATGATGCTGAAGCTATGATTGAATGGCCCCTTTCTTTGAAGAATTCTAGATACATACTTCGCAATTCACTGATTTTCATTTTGTACCAACTCTTTCTATTAACAACCAGAGTCGCCAATTCGTGATTGATTTTAATGCTTTCGAAGGAAACGAATTTTTGAAACAACTACGTCAAAATCAGACCCGATGGAGTCATTCGAAACTTTCTCAATCTATCAGTTACCCATGGATATCTGTCTAACCAGTCCAAGAATCTATCATTTGATACAATGTCTGCATTTCTATCCTGTGCAATCTGAATAATTTTCAAATCATCATTTGTTCCTCTGGGAGCTAGAACCACGTCAAAGTCATTCATCAACGTCTGCAGTACGTTTGGTTTATCAATGCTATGTATAAGGGCTGCTGAAATTACGAAAACTGGCTTAAATCCTCCATTTACTAAACTCCGTTGGGCAAGTAAGAGATTATTCACTTGGGGTTTTCCGCTTGGGGAGAGGTGATATGCAATATTGTTCCCGTCAACAATTACGTTCTTTTTTCCTCTCAGCGAGCCCTTGATTGTTGCAGTACGAGTCCGTTCACGACATCGAAGGATATGTCTATCAAGTTTATCTCGATTAAATAGCCGATCGCAATGTGGACATCGTGCTCTCTTGGCCAAGTTGTAGGACCTCTTGTAAGTTATTGATGACTTTTCCCCAGAGAGTACCGTATAAACATAGAGTCTTTGACATAGGGAAAAAACATCAAAATGCGCATTTTTGATAGTAACTAAAGATAGTTAAGTGGATTTTGTAACTAATATTTGGCGTCTTGTTTCCGTAGTGTCGTCCTCCCGGCGGCCATTGAGCGGGTGCCGGACGCCACCTCTTATTAATTTAGAACAACAAAGTCATCAAGAAGAACCACACCGTTCCGATGAGAAGATGAATAATTGCTAGAGGCGTAGCAATCATGGCAAATGTTTTGAAACTAATCGGATCGTCTTCATCTTCAGACATAGCCATTGCGAGCAAATTCGCCGGAGCTCCAATTGGGAGAAGATATCCTCCAACATTCACAGCAAATACTAGAATTGCTGGAAAGACCGGTGTAAGTACAGCTAAACTGGAGGCTATTGGCGCGAGAACAATTGAAACCGGTATATTATCGATTACTGCTGAAAGTGCGGCTGGAACCCAGACAAGAAAGGCAACTGCACCACCTATATTCCCAGATACAATTGCACCTACTCCTGCTCCAATATCATCGATAAACCCTACTATCTTCAGTGCAGCTACAAGTCCGAATATTCCTATAAGAAAGAATACGGTTTTCCAGTTGATTTCTGAGAGAATGTTCTCTACTCGTTCTCGAGTCATTATTAATACCAAGAAAGCGACAATAATCGCAACAAGTGGTGGTTCAAGTCCCGATCCTTGCCCAAAGGTAAATGCAAGTGCAAGAATTGCTATAGCTACGATTGAAAGATAGAAATCACTTCTAGAACGTATCATATGTTGTGGTGCCACGGTGAAGACATCATCCGCGGTTTCTTCGCTACTATCATGAAGTTGATTTTTGAAGATTCTTAACAAGATAAATAGTGTGACAACAAGAAGTATGATTGCCAGAGGCATCATAAGAACAAAGAGGAAACCTCCATCAAAACCTGTTATCCCTGAATTAAAAACCTCTTCTGCAATTACTAGATTTGGTACAGCCCCAACAATGGAGGGTATTGATGCGTAGTTAGATGTTATTGCTTCAGCGATTAGGAATGGTTTGAAATCGACCTCCAACGCCTTGCATACTTCAATTGTTAGAGGTCCCATTATCAACATTGTTGATGTCGTATCAAACACGAAAGAAATAATGAAGACGAACACTATGAAGACCATGAATAAACGACGTGTATTCCCACCAGTTGGCTTTGCTAATGTTAATGCAAGATATTGAAACATTCCAGAATGACCTGCAACAGAAACAATCGCCATCATTGACACGATGAAGAGTATTGTACTCCATTCGATACTCTCCACTAATAGATTGAAATCAATGTGGAATCCCCATAGAACGAGTCCAGCAATACCCATTCCCACCATTGATGCTGCAGCACGATTGATTTTCTCACTAGAGATAACTAGGTAGGTACCAATGAAGACTAGAAGAACTAGAGTTCCAACGGGTTCTTGCATTTTCTCACATCATCCATTTTTTTCTGAATTAACTATTGACCGTTCTAGACATCTGTTTGCCTCGTTATAGATGCTCTTAATGATAACTATCCACCTACGAAAGCTAAGAGATAATTGATTAAGACTAGGTATACACTTCCTATTGTAAGATGGATGAGACCCAGCAAAGTTCCAATCTTAACAAAATCGATGAATGGAATTGGATTATGTTCTGCTTCTGACAATCCTATAGCAACCATGTTTGCTGGTGAGCCAAGTGGCGTGAAAATATAACCTCCAATGTTTACTGCAAAGATAAGTGCGAGAGGAAGAACTGGGCTTACATCAGTAAATGCAACTGCTATCGGTGCTAATACTGCTGATACTGGTAAATTATCCAAGAATGCAGAAAGCATAGCAGGAATCCAAATGAGAAACACAGTTGCAAAATTAGCATTATCACCAATAATTGGTGCAATAGCCTCTGCGAGTGCATCTATGAGACCTGTCAATTCAAGTGCGCCAACCAGTCCGAATAGTCCTACAAGAAAGAAGACAGTAGTCCATCCAACCTTGTTGAGGAACTCGTTTGCACGTTCATGAGCCAACAAGAGGAGAAAACCTGCGACCACGAGTGCAACCATCGGTGGAACTAAACCTAAACTTGGACCCAGTGCAAAACCAACGACTAAGAAAATGATAGCTGCGGCTGAGATATTGAAATCCCATCTATCTTTGATCATTGTAGCAGGGTCAATAGAAAAGACGGCATCTACACGAAGTTCCTCTGTAGTTCCAAAGGTAGAACCATACCATCGTAGTAAGATTGGTAGACTAACAAGAAACAAAATGATGGAAAGAGGCATGAATACGATGAAGAGAAAACCAGGATCTAAGGTTGTTGCACCTGCAATTACAAGATTGGGCACAGCTCCAACAATTGATGGAATTGATGAAAAATTACAAACTATGGCTTCTGAAACCAGAAATGATTTGAAGTCAATCTCAAGAGCTTTGCAAATTTCGATAGTAAGAGGAGCAGCGATGAGCATTGTTGATACAGTATCAAAGAATAAACTGACTCCTGAAACGAAGATAAGGAATGTAATGAAGAGTTTCTTGTGATCTCCCTCACTTGTTGCTGCAATTCTTAATGCAATATACTGGAACAAACCAGATGCTGCTGCAACTGATACTATAATACTCATAGCAATGATGAAGATTATAGTGGTCCAATCGACATGATTTACGAAGGATGCAAATTCTTTTCCTTCAAGAAGTGCAATAAGTCCAATTTGAGAACCGACAAAGAGGATAACCCCCGCAAGTGCCATTCCTAAGAGCGACATTGCAGTTCGATTTACTTTCTCTGTGGAGATGAGCACATACGTTCCAATGAAGACTACAAGAATTGCCCCACCAAGGTTCCTCGAAACCACCGTTAAATACATTGAAACAATAAATACCAAGACCATACCAAGTGAAGCAATGATTTCCCAGCCAGGTTTCTTCATTGTTTGAACCACGTTGTCATTT
Source organism: uncultured archaeon (assembly GCA_964564335.1). Classification (GTDB taxonomy): domain Archaea; phylum Asgardarchaeota; class Thorarchaeia; order Thorarchaeales; family Thorarchaeaceae; genus SMTZ1-45. The sequence goes on along the minus strand of CAZMBV010000048.1, from coordinate 9,419 downwards.
TTTTTTGACTACAATGTAATGCAGAGTGCTTGATGTACATGCTCTCCTGCTCATTAATCTGTCGAGTCAAATTAGTATCTTGAAGCAATGTAGTCAAGATTTGCACAAAGGTCTCCTCTCACAAAATCCGGGATGTTAATACTTTGTTCTGTGATTTCTATGACTGCTACAGCATCTCTAACAAAATCATCAAGCTTGTCGAGACTTGGTCTGCCGTATCCGAGGGGAACACTCAATGCAGTTATTTCTCCAATTGATGTTATGTTTCTGATATGACTATGCCCAGATATTGACAGAACCACTCTTCCATCCTTCTCTAAGATTCTGCTTGTGCTCTGCGCACCCATGAATGCACTATGGAAATCCCATGGAAGCCGATCCTTGTAGATTGTCAACTCTCGAAAAGGTAGATGATGTGAAACATACACAACCTTGGTGATACTCTCTGGAAGCGTTGATAGATCATATTCTAATTTTCGATTAAATAGGTCAGTTACCTCAATATCACTGTAACCCCAATCTATCTTGAATAAATCGTACCACACTGCGCCCTGATGCTCTTTCTGTTCATAGTGTTCCATCGGAATTTCCAATTCAACTCGTCGGAAAGAGTAGTCATACCAACCGATACTGCCAACGAATGCTATATTTCCGCTGATGAAGTGTTGATTTGGAAGATGGATAAAACCATTAGTACTACAGATTTCATTCATATGTTTTGAGTATTTTTCAAGAGAGCTTGGGCTCTTTCCATCTTCGAACCAAATATCGTGATTTCCGGCCACATAGAGATTGGTACACGAATCAACTTTCAGCTGAGATAATGAATCCGATAGAACATCTAAGCGGTCGCTAATATCACCAGCAATGACAAAGACATCAGGCTCTAGGTCCTCTACTCTTCGTTTAATACTTTCAAGGAGATTTCTATCACTACCATCAGGAAGCACATGTAGGTCTGATATGGCTGCAATTTTCAAGTCGTTATCCTCTTGTCATGAAACTGGTGTTAGTTCACGTGGCTGTCTTCTTTGTTCTTAAAAGGGTAATCACATTTACCAGACCAAATCCTTGATATTGATAGCTTGATTACTCCTGATTGGGAGGAGCAACTAGAATGACTAATCGTATAGTCGCCCTAAAACCCGATGATATAGATCTCTCACAGGTCAAAACTGTAACTGATCAATCTGAAATTATTGATACTTATGCTCTCTATCTTGATGATGAAAGCCACTCCTTTGATGGGACTGTTGAGAAAATTGTTTTTCCTTCGAATGAGGCTGAAGTAGCTGGGCTCATGAAACTTGCGTTTGAATCTAATACACCCGTAACTATTCAGGGTGGAAGAACAGGATTAACTGGGGCAGCTGTCCCACTCGGCGGTCTCGCGATGAATCTTGAGAAGATGACCGCTCTCCATTACATGGATTATAACGAAGGTGAAGAACTCTATTCTATTGCCTCAGATGCAGGTGTAACACTCGAAGATCTTGTAAAAGTAGTTACCACAAAGAACCTTCATGAGCTTGAAAGCAAAGGCACTGAAAAGCAGCAAGCAGTTCTTACCAAGTTCTTGAAAGAGCCTGAAACATTCACTTTTCCCGTTGATCCTACTGAGATGAGTGCATGGATTGGAGGTATTGTTGCATGCAATGCTTCCGGTGCAAAGACATACAAGTATGGTGCAGTAAGAGATTGGGTTTATCGAATCAGAGTAGTTCTGGCTAATGGTGACATACTTGATATCAATAGGGGTGATGTGATTTCCAAAGATGGCAAATTCATCATCACATTGAGTAATGGCACTGATGTTGATGTAAGTATACCCAGTTACAAGATGCCAAAAACAAAGAATGCAGCAGGGCTATTTGCAAAACCCGATATGGATCTTATCGATTTGTTCATTGGTTCCGAAGGAATTCTAGGAGTCATCACTTTAGCTGAGCTTGGGCTCCATAAATTACCTGCGAACATCATGACTGTGATGGCTTTCTTCCCAAGTGAAGATGATGCTGTGAATTTTGTCTATGACATTAGAGCTCCAGAATCAATCGTGAAGATGGATTTCATGGAATACTTTGGACCTAACGCAATCGAAATGATCAAGGAAAAGGCAAGTTCTGCGGGAATCACGGTTCCCGCAATGAAAGAGGATACAAAGACCATCATATTTTTTGAATTCTCCTATACTGAAGAGCAGATGGAAGAGATGATTATGGCACTTGAGATGACACTCAATAAACATCACACGTCTTCTGAATCTAGCTGGGCTGGTTTGGATTGGACTGAGTTAGAAAAAATGAAGACAGTCCGTCATTTTATTCCTGAAACAGTCAATGGACTGATTGCTCAAAGGAAAGCAGAATATCACAAGGTGCATAAAATTGGCACAGATATGGCTGTACCTGACGAAGCACTTCGGGACTATCTCAAGTTCTATCGTTCGACACTTGAGGAGCAAGGAATGGAATACGTCATTTTTGGTCATATAGGCAATAACCATCTGCATGTCAATATGCTTCCTCGAAATAATGAGGAGGTTGACCAGGGAATGAATAATTACATGACCTTCGCTAAGAGAGCTGTAGAGCTTGGAGGAACTGTCGCTGCTGAGCACGGTATTGGAAAGCTCAAACGAGCATTCCTTGAAGTGATGTATGGTGCAAGTGGTATTTCTGAGATGCAGGCTGTGAAATTAGCTCTTGATCCAAAATGGATTATCAATAGAGGGAATATGATTCCTGTACCAGCTGAATTTAGCTGATACAAATCATTTCTTTGCCAAGACCTCTGCATCCATCATTTTTATGCAGAGGTCTGGCTCTTCCTCGCATACTCTGTCCATGTTCTTTATGCCAATCTGTGCCCAATATTCTCGTATCGCTTCGTCTATTGACATTGAGTTTTCAGCTTTGCATTCCATGAGAGATTCTTTGATACTCAAAACCAATTCATTTAGAGGGAGTTTACGTATCTTTATCCTCGCCCAGAAATCGCAGGATTTTCCGCGACAAGATCCCTTGACCATAGGACAGTACTGGACCATACGATTACCTCAGCATGCAATTGAAAGCTGCGAAGTCGAACATATCTTAAGGGTTGTCTTATCGGATGTCACTATCTCACGCCTAAAATAATATCCTCCATCACAATTCATAATCACATTGGTGTCATTAACATGAACGATGAATCAAACTCTTCCAATATCGGTACTAAAATTCTAAGAGAGAAAGAAACTGTTGAGAAACTGATTTGCCTATACTGTGAGAAGAAACACAGGTTTCCCAAGGCCACTCTCTGCCCAGAATGCCAAAGTCTGTTAGAATATTCGCATCTTAGATTGGAACACTGTCAGTACCAAGAGGATAAGCCAACATGTCGGAAATGTCCCACACATTGTTATAATCATACAAAGCGTGAAGAGATACGACGAGTTATGCGATTTTCTGGTCCTCGACTTGCCTTGCGTGCACCAATAGATTGGATCAGACATCAATTTGCAGATAGGGAAGATTTTGAAACACAAACAGATGCGAAATAAAAAGGCTTCCTGGTGAGAATCACTTCCCTTCAATTCTTCCCCTTGATTAGAGGCAATATTTACCACGTGGTGCTATATTTTGGAATTTCTTGGTTAAATCTCTGAGGTCTTATATGTTCAATACGGATAATATCATGAAAACACCAAGACTGGAGGTCAATATTTAATGGACGCCGCAAAAAGCACGCTTGAGTTTGGAAAAGATTGGAAAGGAATGTTAAATTATCTCGCTGAAGCAGAGAGTGTTGTGGATGTCTATCTCTGTTCCAGTGCATATGGCCATGCAGATGATAGAGATGAAATGGTTGCAGAAACTCACGGAGTTCGAATCATCCATGTTGGAGAGGATTATTTCATGGTTGGACCTAGGAGACCTGTCCACTCCAGTATCATTCCAATGGGTTGGATTTCAATGATTCGAATCCACGAAGATAGTTATGGTAGTAATTTTGTAAGCTTAGTTCCTGAGGAAAATTCAGAAGAAGATGAGATTGAAGATAACCTGAGTATACAGGAGTAAGAACGGAATCATGCTTTAGTACACATCTCATAAGGTCCTGCCACTTATATGAGTGAGTTCATTACTATCTCGTGATTGAGTAATGCCCTTCACTCCTTATCATTTCGGACCCGGATTGTTTCTTGGTGTAGTTCTTTTTCCGTATATTGATTTTTCAACAGTGATGATGGCAAGTGTAATTCTTGATATAGAACCTGTAACGATTTTAATGCTACAACTCCCGTTTCAATTTCATGGATTCTTTCACACGTATCTAGGAGCTACGATTATTGCCTGTATTCTCTCAGTTGCAATCTATCCACTTCGACGGTATCTCAACAAGCTGGTATCGCTCTTTGGTCTGCATCAAGAATCATCTTTTCGTCACATATTTCCTGCAAGTATTATCGGTACATATTTTCATGTTTTTCTTGACTCGTTTATCTATGGTGAGATGAATCCATTCTACCCATTACTAGGCAACCCATTTGTTGGCATCTTCCATTTTGCATTCGTTTATGATGTGTGTGTCTTTCTTGGTCTACTAGGTTTTGGGGCGTACATAGGTCGGATGCTGTACAATCAAATGAAACCAAAGCAAGTAGGAATCAATGAAGATGTGTTTTCTAGATAGAAATCAGTCTTCGTATGATTTATGTTCGAATTCATTTATACGATGAGCAATGACAGATTTCTATACAAAATTAGCCAAGTACTATGATAATATGTACGCGTGGGTAGACTACGAAGGAAATTCTCGGAAGTTACATGACATCATCCAAGAACACAAAATATCCAACAGTAACCGATGGTTGGATGTAGCCTGTGGAACTGGCACTCACATTATGCATCTTATGGATAAATATGATGCAATGGGATTTGATTTGAGTAGCGAAATGCTATCTATAGCAAAAGAAAAGTGTCCCGATATTAAGTTCGTTCAAGGCAATATGATTAGTATGGATCTTGGTCAGAAGTTCGATGTAATCACCTGTTTATTCGGGTCCATAGGATACTTAACACTAGAAGATGAATTAGCTCAAGCAATCAGTACCTTCTCAAAACATACCAATCATGGAGGAGTCATTATCATAGAACCTATGTTCACAAAGGAAACAGTGCGTGATGGATCCATGGGGCTCATCAGTCTGGACCTTCCAGAAATCAAGATAGCAAGAGCTAATCGTAGTAGGAGAGAAGGCGATATGGTCTATCTGGATTTTCATTTCTTAGTCACAACATCTAATAATGGCACTGAGCATTTTGTTGATCCAAGTCCTATGGCAGCGTTTCCAAGAAGCACGTTCCTTTCACTCATGGAGGAAAGTGGTCTTTCTGCAGAGTTTGTCGAACCCGGTTTGATGAAAGAAGGTCTCTTCATAGGTGTAAAGAATTAGTTGTATTCCCTCCCAATAGTAAGACAGTTTCAAAATCACTTGATTAGCCTACAATTGATATTCCTAGTTTTATGGCATCTTCGAGAAAATTAGAGTGTTTCTTGACCTCTCCTCGTTCAGGTACTCCTGGAGCAAGAATGGTACCAATTTGCTTCATCTCAAGATACGCAAAAATATCTTCAAACATTCCTAAAACATGTCGAGCTGTTTCAGGGTTGCCAGACTCAAAGGGTATAACTAGAACAGCTTTGCGACCTTTGAAAACATCACGATTAATTCCGTACCAACGATCAATGAATGCCTTAATCTGTGCAGTTGGTCCCCACCAATAGACTGGAGTGCCTAATATCCAGACTTCACTCTGTTCCATCTTTGATACCAATTCTGGCATGTCATCTTTTTGAATACATTTTCCAGTACGCTTGCATGAATCACACGCTCGACAAGGTGATACCTTTAGGTTTCTAAGTTTCACATTCGCGATTGTCGCTCCTGCTTCTTGTGCTCCAGATATCAACGCATCTAGAAGAATCTCTGTGTTTCCACCTTTTCTTGGGCTACCATTGATAACTAGAATTTCCATGACTATTCACCATTATATCCTTGGAAATAATTTGCCACTTTCTAGCTGTTGATTAGGATTCAAAATAAGTGAAATCATATGGGAATTGCTATATTTGGTACTGGATGCTTTTGGTGCACTGAAGCTGTTTTCCAGCAACTTAAAGGTGTGAAATCAGTTGTGTCTGGCTTTTCTGGCGGACATGTGGAGAATCCTTCGTATGAACAGGTAGTCACAGGCACTACAGGTCATGCGGAGGTATGTCAGATTGAGTTTGATCCTGATCAAATTTCATTTGAGGACCTGGTAGAAGTATTCTTTGAAACTCATGATCCTACAACACTGAATCGTCAGGGTAATGACTATGGCCCGCAGTATAGATCTGTAATCTTCTATCGTACTGAAGAGCAGAGAGAGATTGCTGAGAGAGTAAAACGTGAGAATGATGCTAGTGGAAAATGGAAGAAACCAATTGTGACAGAGATAACTGCCTTTGACAAATTCTATCCTGCTGAAGACTATCATCAGAACTATTTCAAGAATAATCCCAATCAGGGATATTGCCGCTATGTAATTGCACCTAAAGTTGCGAAATTTGAAAAAATATTCAAGCTTAAGCTTAGTTAATACTACAATTCTAATGTATTATTCCAAGTGTATAGAGCACTCTTTCAAAATAGCTCATTCTCATAACAACTGGATATGTGTATGTTATATCTGCAACAAAGGGTTCTTCGCTTATGATTTCCACAATAGTTGTCGGATACTCACTATTGTAATTGAATCTTGCATTTGTTGATTGGATTGACACAATGAGAACATTATGTTGTGCTACCCACGTCCCGTTTGGATACATGAAATGAATCTCTGCTGTTATATTGCACTCAACAGTGACCCATGTTATTCTTGGCCCTCCAAAGGTGATTTCAATTCTATTCTCTTCGTTTGAAGAATATCTTACTTTATGATTTTCTTCTACAAGTTGATTAAATGGAATCAGGAGTAGAGTTGTCACTAGGATAAAACCAACAATATAGTATGCCATCGTACGTGACTTCACAAGAGCTAACCTCCATTAAGGTTAGACCTACTTCATTTCAGCATGAAGTAGTAAACAATACTCACAAATTGTTAAATAGTTTTTTAATATTCGAAATTCATTTTAGGAGGTTACCACCTTGTTTCTCACGTCATTTGTGGTATTATTTCTAAGAAGGTGTTCGCGTGGTAGAAGAAACCCGAGTCTATGGTTACCGTTGGGTTGTGCTCCTGGTCTTCGGCTTGATCTTCATGGTCGGTCAGATGATGTGGCTCACATTCTCCCTCATCCGGAATGAGGTCACACCCGTATTCGGACTGGCAGCAGGAGACCCAAGTGTTGTGCTCTTGACCGCATCCCAACCCCTGGCATTCATCATCCTGTCAATTCCTGTTGGGTGGCTCGCTGACCGCAAAGGCCTAGTAATGGTCGCAGGGTTTGGAGCGATACTTCAGGTCCTGTTCGGTACTCTCAGAATATTCCTCCTCAACGACTTCGCGATGATTTTCGTCTGCCAGTTCGGCCTCTCAATCGGATCTGTGATGATCCAGAACTGCATCGTGTACCTGAGCGTCAGCTGGTTCCCGAAGGGCGAGCGGGGACTGGCAACGGGAGTCAGCACCCTGTTCATGCTTCTTGGTATGCTCTTGGGAACAGCTCTGAGCATGGTCCTGTGGACCGTACCTCTCTATGGAGACCCCGGATTCACAATTCCGCTTGCACAGGCAAATATTGAGTCGATACTCTACCTAGACACGATACTTGCTGTCATCCTGACCATCGCCTTCTTTGCTGTGGCAAGGGATAAACCGCCTCATCCTCCAGACATTGATGTACTTGCGGAGGTCACACCTAGCATCAGAGGAATGCTCAAGGACAGAAATGTCTGGTTCATCTCCTTCGGCTTTTTCGCAGGATTTGGCATATTCATCGGTCTCACTGCGATAGTCGAGGAGCTTCTCCTGAGCCTGGGAATTCCAGTCGTGGCAGGCCTGGGAGCACCTGTATTCGTCATGGTTCTACTCCTGGTGTTCGGCATCATCGGAGCGGTCGTCGTTCCTGCCATCTCAGACAAGGTCGGGAAAAGAAAGCCTTTCCTCATGGTTTCCCTGGTGGTTGGTATCATCTCGACCTGGATTCTGGGCACGAGTACTATCACCGAGGTGTCGTACATTTCAGCCGCAATTCTCGGCTTTTTCCTGATTGCTGTCATGCCCGTTGCTCTCTCCATGCTTGAGGAGTTCAAAACAGTAGGTCCGGAGCTCTCCGGGGCTAGCACGGGGCTTGCCTTCTGGTTTGGTAATCTTGGTGGATTTCTTGGTACCATCCTCTTGGAGAGTCTGAGAGTGGGAGGATCATATTTCTACTCCATTGTCTACTTGGTGGTAGTGATGGTGATAGCAACAGTGCTGATACTAACAATTCCTGAAACTGGGCACAGAAAGGAGATGGCGCCTTAGTAGAAATATTCGGCAGACTCATTCCTTTCTCTTTTCAGAAGAGACCTCTGCCTCTTGTAGAAGTTGGTTCATCTCTCGGATCCTGTCTGAGATCATTTTTCTGAGAGTCTTAACGCCCAACGAATCAGAGATACTTAATGAGTCTACAAGTGTAGCATGTGCATCTTTGAGTTGACCGTGATTTTAATAGAATTCTGATTTGAGAAGAGCGGCTTGCATTCGTGTGCCAGATAATTCACGTTGAACAGCAAAATCTTCAAGCATATGTTGGGTTCCTCCATCGGACAGTCATTATGGGTTGATGTGTCTGATGGAATCCGTCTGTTCTTATTCAGATCAGCTGAATATCTTCAAACGCTATGATTTCATCTCAATGTTCTCATTTCTTATGATGTACTACCTACTCTGGCATATATTGTGGGGTTGTTAACAGCTAGGGAAACTTATGACAAAGTTGGACATTTCTTAGATGGTCATTTGATAGGTCTTTAAATATGGCTGCAATTCAATGAGATTCGAGGTTGCTATGACACGAACCTAACCTCACAGAGTCCCTCCAGTGCCGCTCCTGGAAGCACTTCGCTCTGGTGTCCAAGATTGTGCAACTTACAATGAACGGTTCAATCAGGTTATTGATCCTATTCTGTACTGCAGGAGAGAATAGAAAAAAGTGGGATTTCAAATCCCACTTCCCTCTTTTTACGCGAAATATCAAAATTTTTGATTCAATCTGTGCCATAAGAAACACCTTATTTTCAGTTGATGTCAGCTATATCTTAGAAAAATGATGAGAGAACTAAAACCTGAAGAAATTAGGTCATTATTTGATACTAGTAAGCTGTCGTACAAAACGACTGCTGAGGTATCACCACTTGATGAGATAATTGGACAAGCTCGTGCATTGAAAGCTCTTAGCTT
>CAZMBV010000047.1:9831-15199 GCA_964564335.1 uncultured archaeon | reverse complement strand
TCTCCTATCTCAAGCGTGGTAATTGCATCCAGTGATGACCGATCGATACCTTCACTTGACTTGCCAATATGGTCTAAGTCATATGGATTAGTGCATCGTAGAATAGCTTGATTGCTGCATTGGCTAAGAACTGTTGTTGATAGTTTAACAGGTCTCTGTGATATCAAACATAGAAGTGCTTGAAATTTTCTACCTTCTCTAGCTATGGTTTCAATTCGACTTTTGGGTAGAGCTAATTCATGGCGGCTCTCTGGACAAAACTGATGGGCTTCCTCTAGTACTAGTAATACTGGAGGAATTTCGTTTCTTCTTCTAAGGTAGAGAAGCTCGTTTGCTATGTGAGATACAACAATCTGTTTCTTCTTCAGACTGATGAAATCACTAAGATCAATCAATGTGATTTTCCCTGGTTTTACGATATTTTTAATTTCAGGAACAGAACTTTTTCCGAAAAGACGTGTGTCTTCAAGATTGATTAGCCAACCAATAAGCGCCTCCCGTGTGTTCTTACTGATAGTTTCGTCATCCTTTACACGGTTGATAACATCAGATAACGTATATCCATCTTTCATTGAATTACGCATTTCAGAGATGACTCGTCTGAGATCACGGACTTGAATTGAACTCATATCAGCCACAAGAGAACCTATCGCTTCAGCAGCAAGGGATTGAACAGGAATCTGGATATGAGACCCTCTTATGTGCTCGACTTCGAACTCGTTTTCAGGTAGACCTAGGTCTGCAGGTTTGATATCTTTGAGATAGCTGTATTCACCATGAACATCAACAACTACTACTGAAAGACGACCTTGTGTCTTTTTCCGTGACAAAAGTTCTTCGAGTAGTACTGAAATAAAATACGATTTTCCAGCTCCACTCATTGCAAGTATGGCTAAATGCTTCGACAATAATCGGTCAATTGAAGGGGTGAATTTGAGGTTCTGATAAGCAAGGGTTCCAAGATTTAGACCTTCTTTATTATCCAGTTTGAGAAATGCAGCCAGAGTGTCCTCGTCAATTCTTCTCACGACTGCCCCTGGTGATACCGCAAAGTATGGTCGTGCGGTTCGATTCTCAACCCATAGCCCCAGTACTCGTACTTTTGCTATAGTGTATTGCCATCTATCAGTAGGAAATATTGTACGTAATGGTTCTCCTCGTGATTGGTATTCTCGAACGGCTTCAGCATGCTGATAATACCGATTTGTGCGAAGCAGATCTTGCACCCTGGCAATTACTATTCCGTTATCAGTTACAACTGACACAAATTCTCCCCGTCTAGCTATGATTTCCTTCGGGCCACCTTCTAGCACAAAGGAAAATTCCATTACATTGGGCCCTTTATCTGTGCTGACAACCGTTCCAAGCCTAGCTGGTGATTCGTATTCTGACAAGATTTAACCGCCTCCAAAGGGATTTCGGGATCGTCTCTTTTCAAGAGAAGTGTATGTGAGACCTGAAAGTGCCATTAGTCGATCTACAATGAGCTGTGTTTCATTTGTCGATATTTTAGCCCTAGTATCAGCCTCAAGAATAGGCGTTGGAATACCATATTCTGGGTGTTGCCAAGAGAGAGGAAGTATCGCAGCTAGTGCTCGATCAACCTTCCAGACATCTTCTGGATTTCCATCAGTTAGGATTTCTATCCTTAGAGGAAGATCATCTCTAGCGGTCTTCAGGTATGTGACCCATATTGATGATGCCCAATTAGCAAGATCTTCAGAAAGTGAGTTCGAGTTGGGCTGTAATTCAGATGAGTATTTGAAAATGAAAGAGCGCTCGCCCTCTTCCAAATAAGTATCAAGGATATCGCAATCTCTTGATATTTTCAAAAGCCAACGATAATCAATACCTTGCATCAGTTCAAAGACTGTAGGTTTTCGGATAATGTGTGGAAGAATATCTCCAAGGAGATTAGTAACTCTACAGGATTTGCTGTCCTTTACAATTCCAACAAGAGTAGTACCTTTCTTTCGAGCCTTATTATACAACTGCTTATACAATGCAAGGACCTCTTGGAATTTCTCAAAAACAACAGAACCACTTTGAGGGCGGTCTCTTGGATGATAAAAAAGAGAACCATCAACAAGGATGAGATCTGCATGAAATTCATCGAGAACTGCGAGAGTTACTCGAAGTTCGATAGCCACTCGTTCTAGTGATGCAAGTTGATCTAACTCCGCACCAGCCAGAGTTAGCATCATTGGTCTAATCTGAGGCTCTGGAAAAGGATCCGGAAAGAACTCTACATTGGGACCTTCCTCAGGCCCGAATTGAAAAATTACTGCAATGCCTCTTGTCAAAAGAAGATCCATCGACCTGAAACGTCTACGGACCAAACCTCCATCTATGCCTGCAATTCTTAGACCTGATAGACTGGTAGGTTCAATTTTTTTCGTAAAATCTGGTTCAATTATACTGGATGCAATTCCTGGGAACTTGGTCAGATTAATTGTGCCTTTAATTTGTTCCATGACCTTACCAAACTGATTCTTTGTGATCTCGATTCGTTCTATCTCTTCAACGAGTTGTGATAATAGCTTGTCGAGATTTTTATCCACTAGTTCTTCACTCTCACCTTTTTATATTCCAGAGCAGCTCTTATCAACTCCAAGTAAAGTGGGTGTGGAGCCCCAGGACGTGATTTGAACTCGGGATGATATTGAACGCCTATCCAGAATGGATGATCAGTGAGTTCTATTGCATTGATTATTCGATTAGTGGTATCATATGCAGATATCTTGAGACCTTTATCAGCCATTTTACTGAGATACCTCTCAATCAGATGGAAACGATGCCTGAATCGCTCACGGACGCTATCTTTTCCATATATCTCATGGAGGCGCGTTCCTTTTACAATTATTACTTCATGGCCACCAAGTCGCATGGTGCCACCTTTATCATCTGTGAGCTTCTGTTCATCCATGAGGTCTACAACAGGATAGAGGCTATCTGGGTCAACTTCGGTGGTATTGGCGCCTTTCCATTCCATTACTTTTCTTGCAAAAGCCACTGTTGATAGCTGCGCACCAAAACAAATTCCTAGAAGAGGTATCTTTGAATCCAGTAAAACTGAGGCGGCGCAAATCATACCTTCAACGCCACGTTCTCCAAATCCAGGAGTAAGTAGCACACCATCAACATCTGAGAGGTCTTCGCTGAGACATTCTTCTGTGGCGCGTTCTTCGGTTTCAATCCATTTTATCTCAAGCTGAGCACTACATGCTGCTGCTGCATGACTAAGTGCTTCATTGATACTTTTGTAGGAGTCACCTAATGTAGTATACTTCCCAGGCATAGCAATTACTACTTTTTCTTTTGGATTTTCGAATGATTGAACAATCTCACGCCACGCATCAGTATCGGGAGTTCTAGATTCTAATGCAAAGTGGTTTACAAGGATCTCACCAAGACCTTCTTCTTCAAATGATAAGGGAAGTTGATAGATTATGGGGATATCAGGGTTTGAAATTACTTGTTCCTTGGGAACATTACAGAAAAGGGCAATTTTCTCCTTTGCCGCACTAGATAGAGGCATTTCGGACCTACAAATCATAATGTCTGGTTGAATACCTAAGCTTTGAAGTGTTCTTGCACTGTGCTGTGTAGGTTTTGTCTTGAACTCACCTACAGATTTCATGTATGGAACCAAAGTAACATGAACCATTGCAACTCGATCTCTTCCAACTTCTCGAACAAGTTGACGCACAGCCTCAAGAAATGGCATAGCTTCTATATCTCCAACTGTGCCACCAATCTCTACAAGCAGTACATCAGGAATTGGATTCTTATTGATAACATCCCAAATTCTCTGTTTAATCCGGTCTGTGACATGTGGAATTATCTGAACGGTTCTTCCAAGAAATCCTCCTTTTCGCTCTTCAAGAATAACTGACATATAGATTTGTCCGGATGTGATATTCTGAGATGGATGAACTTCCATTCCGGTGAAACGTTCATACGTGCCAAAATCAAGGTCAATCTCGGATATCCTGAAGTCAAATCCTTCTACGGGACTAAACATCCATGTTTGATCTGTGACAAATACTTCTCCATGCTCTATTGGGTTAAGGGTACCAGGATCGATGTTCAAGTATGGATCAATTTTGATTATTCGGACGCTATATCCTCGGAATTGTAAGAGTTTTGCAATTGATGCAGTTGTTACACCTTTTCCAATACCGGAGAGAACTCCTCCTGTAACGAAAACAAACTTTGAACTATTATTTCTTGAAGCCAATTATGGTTCCCTCTATCTGACATAGCAAATTCTTGGCACTACATTAACTGCGGCTGCTGACACGGCTCATCGTATAAATCGTTCGCTGAATTCTAGTGAGTATCCTCTATTCGTCAGGTTTATCGGTAAACTAGTACTACTAGATAATGGCGAGTGATGATTGCTATGACCCCGATGAGTCATAATTGACGATGATATGGATCTTGAGTTAGGAGCTCGCCAATACTTTCGGTAACCCACCCTCAAAATATACTTTTAATCGTACAGTCCGCAAATGCTTTTAAGGATGCATCAACAGAAATTCTCTTGGACTGCTATGACTCATGATTATATCGAAGATGAACTAAGTAGGCGTAGTGTCTTCAAGTCAGAGCAGTTTTTATCGATAGATTATGTACCAGAAAATCTTCCTCATCGACAGGCGGAGCTTCGGACTCTTGCACAGAATTTCAAGACCCTGATCTCTTCTCCTGGAAGAACTAGTCAGAGGTTCATTATCGAAGGCCCGGTAGGTACAGGAAAGACTGCTGCGGCAAAAAGATTTGCTGAACAAATCGTTCAAGCTGCAGAACGGAGAGATATCCGTTTGCATAATATTCACATCAATTGTAGAGTCAATAAGACAACCTATCTTGTCTTCTTGCGTGCACTCAGAGAGTTCAAACCTGAGTTTCCTCGTAGAGGTCATTCTCCTGAAGAGTTATTGCAGATGTTAGTGGAGGTATTGGATGACGAGGATAGATACCTATTGCTCATACTTGATGAGCTTGATTATTTCATCAAGCAGAGAGGCTCTGATATTCTATATGATTTGACTCGACTGACTGATGATCGATTAAACGCGAAACAACGTGTATCCATTATTGGAATAGGTCGGAAAATTCCTCTTGATGGGGAATTATTGGACTCTAGTACGCGAAGTACACTACAACGAAACATTCTTCGATTTTCCAAATATGATAGAACTGCACTATATGATATTCTCAAACATCGAGTAGAGATGGCGTTTGAGAGAAACGTAGTCATGGATGAAACCATTCAAGTAATTTCTGATATTGCATCTGACAGAGGCGATGCAAGGTATGCAATAGAATTACTCTGGCGTTCAGGAAAACAGGCAGATAATGA
>CAZMBV010000047.1:0-9731 GCA_964564335.1 uncultured archaeon | reverse complement strand
TACAGGACCTCACATCACATGGAATAATTGATACAAAACGATCAGGAAGTGGACAAAGAGGGCAGACTACACTCATCGGTCTTTCTGATGTACCTGCAGAAATGCTTGAAGATTATATTGCTAGCCTTCTAGATTCACAGGAGCTGTGATTTACATTTGAATACTGAAATATCACAGAAAATCGGTATTGAGGACCTCTTTTCTTCGAGAGGAAGAATCAAGATACTCAAAGAACTTGCTACATCCAAGGAACTGAATATTTCTGAACTCTGTAGAAGGGTGAATCTCAATCACAGTTCAACGAAATCTCATCTAGAAGTTTTACTACAATCCGGTCTCATTGAAGAGAAAATATTTGGTCGGATTAAGATATATCGCTATAATATTGAAAATCTACGGGCTCGTTCTCTAAAGAGTCTCTTTGATATTTGGGAATCGTGAAAGGAGATTCAGACACATGGCAGACTATCTAGCACGTCTGTTCTATCTTGGTGATTATTATTACGGATCACAAGTGCAACCAGACTTGAAAACAGTTCAAGGAGAGCTTATCAATGCAATGCAAACCTGGAGCAAAGAATCTCATTCTAAACAAACTGTTCAACTCTCAGGACGTACCGATCGAGGAGTTCATAGTTTTGGACAATTAGTATTATTGTCAACGGATAAACAGCTCAATATCGATCAGGTTAACAAGCATCTTCCTGAGGATATTATACTGTGGGCTAAGACTAGAGCTCCTGATGGATTTAGACCACGGTCTAGTGCATTGATGCGTCATTATCGATACTATCTTGGGCCAATATGGAAGAGTATTGATCAGAACCAGGTAAAGAAAGGAATTTCCCTACTTATTGGATCAAAAGATTTCAATATGCTCTCAAAACCTGATGAAGGGAGAAATACTATCACCACGGTCCTTAATATAGCACTAGGTCAAGATTCCGGAATTCCATTCCTTGATGTATACGGTACCAGTTTTCTGTGGAAATTTGTGAGAAAGACTGTAACTGTACTGACTGAGATTGGTTTACACCATATGGAACCAGAAGTTATTCTTGAGGTCCTTCAAGGGATAAAGAAGAGAAATCGAGGAGGAATCGAACCAGCGCCTCCAGAAAACTTGATACTCATGGAAACGATAGTCCCATTTTCACTCATACCAAGTAAGTACGGTTTGAAAAGAATACAAAAACTACTGAATAATCGATTAGATTTTATCAACCGAACAAGTAACACTCTTTCGGGATTTATCTCGTACCTCTCTTCTTCAATGATGCCTTATCAACGCCCAACCAATCGGCGTAGTCCTTGATTTTACTAGGAGCAATTCCTACAATTTCTGTTATTGTGTCAAGATGAGTCCTTGTTGCTCTTCGTTTTGATACTCCAGCAAGACGTGATAAAGATGAGAGAACATCTTTTCTCTTATCCCGTGATTGATTTCCTTGCCATACTAGTATTGGCCAATTCGGTTTGGAGTAACTCACCTTCCTATATGGCGTATCGGTCCGACCACCTGCCACTCCAACAGCAAGAAAATCATACATGTATGCTAAAAGCTTCCAATTCTGGTTTCGCATGATTCTTCCTAATGATAAATCTGCTAATGATAAACTATCGAATCCTCTATCCAATTCATCCGGAGTCAAAAAATGAAGATGGAGATTTTCTTCTAACCACAGAATCAGTGAGTCATGGTCCAATTCAGATTCGGATAATATTCTCCTTGCTAGTTTTGGATCTGTTGTCATGAATAATCTACGAAGAGTTTCTTCAGTACCACGTCTTACATCTCGAATAACTGTACCAATAGATTGTTGTGTTGTTCCTCGTTTGGCATATGCCTCAAGATCTGAGATTGCTGCTCGGAGGTCTCCAGCACAATTTTCGATAATCTGGTCAATAATATCTTGAGATATTTCAGCTTGATTCAACTTAGCTATTCTTGTAAGAACCTCACTCATTCCTTCTGCATCAATTGGTTCAAAATTAAAGACATGACTAATTTTGTACAAATCTTTTAACCGTGGACTATCAGGATCATTTGCAGTCATCAAAATTGGATGAACTGAACTCTTGATTACTTTGATAATCGCGCCAACACCCCCTCTATCACTTGTACCAGAGAGACCATCTACTTCATCTAGAAGAATAATTCTTGGTCTCCCGTCAAGTGTCTGTTGAGATGCAGCTCTCCAGACAAGTGTTTCAATACTTCCCTTGTTCCTCTTATCACTTGAATTGAATTCTACTATCTCCATATCCAAATCATTTGCTAGAGCTCCAATAGTTGCAGTTTTTCCGGTTCCCGGAGGGCCAATCAGTAATATTGCTCTCTTATCAGGAAGGCTTGTCTTCCATGACAGAATCCAAGTCCTCATTGCGTTAATTTGCTCTAAATTACCTATAATTTGATCAGTACTCCTTGGTCGGTGCTTTTCAGGCCAAGGAAGATCCTCATTATTCACTAACATCACTGCCTAATCCAATATGTGCTAATAATGCAGCTAGCTGAATCTCACCGTTGGCACCTTCACCAATTCTGAAGTCAACCTCAGCTATTTGTTCTAACACAGACATGTGTTGTGTATGAGATAGGTGCAGAATCTGGATCTCTTTGTGTATTTGTTTCACCAAATCAACAGGAGATACTCCTTCATTATGGATTAATTTTCTGAGAGATTGTATTGATTCAAGATGGCGCTGCTCTCTCGCATCTGTAAGCATAGTCTTTATTGTTTCCGGACTTGCACTACCCGAAATCGCATACACAATCTTATCGGTGATTGTTTCACCAGTAGAAGAAGCTGCTTGGAGGAGGTTGATTGCAGCTCTCATGTCCCCTTCTGTAAGATAGAGAATCGCATCGACTCCACTTGAATCAAGGGTGACTTTTTCACTCTTAGCTATATACTTCAAACGTTTGGAGATTCCCCCTTCTTCCAAGCGAGAGAATCTGAATATTGCACATCTTGATTGTATTGGAGGTATGATTCTACTTGAGTAATTACAAATCAAAATCATTCGGCATGATTGAGCGTATGATTCCATTGTACGTCGTAAAGCATGTTGAGCATCCGAAGTCAAATGATCTGCTTCATCGAGAACGAGAATCTTGAATGGTGCATCTCCTGAAGGCATTGTTCGAGCAAAATTTTTGATTTGATTTCGAACTACATCGATACCTCTTTCATCACTTGCATTTAACTCCATGAAATTCCGTTCATAGGTATCACCAAAGAGATCCTTTGCCATAGCCATTGCCGCGGTTGTTTTACTGGTACCTGGAGGACCTGTAAAGAGACAATGAGGTACTGCCTTGGTTTCTACGAATCTTGTCAAACTCTCAATTATCGACTCTTGACCAATAATACCGCTCAAGGTAGGGGGCCGATATTTTTCAGTCCACAAATCTAAATCCATTATTTGCTACCTTCTATGACCTAAATATCGTGTATAATACAAGTCATTTCGTTGAAGCATCGTTGATTCCTTAAAAGCTTCTCCCGATACTTGTATACATGCAAATAACCAATGTCATTAATCATTTTGACTCACATTTATAGAGCAAGGCCTTTATCTCATACCAGCTTTAGAAGAATGTGTACTGAAATGAAGCTAGCCAAGGACTCCAAAGAGGTTATGAAACGATTTGAAATGGCCTTTCTCAATGAATATCGAGATTGTATTTTTCAACAAAATGTTCCGCAAATCACCACTGCAGGAAAGAAATTAGGACCTTTCAAGAAAGGAGACCGAGCCAGTTTACCAAATTGGGTGATAGAGAAACTACTCAAGTATGAATATGTTGACATCACTCCCGAAGATGCATATGAATCATTAAGACGCCTTCAAAATCTCTATCGTGAAGAAGAAAAACAACCTCACAAATTACAAACATTCCAACCATTTCTGTATACAGCTATAGCTAGGAAGACTCTCCGTCTCGAGAGTGATAAAACATCAATGGATCCAAGAAAATATGATGAGGTTGAAAAATTACGAAAAATGACCCCTTTCCTCGTTGAAACAAGATTGTCAAAGATTCTACGTGTTGCAAAATCAGGTGCATATCAAGAAAAACGCAATCAGATGGCTCATGAAGAAAGATGGTTATGTGAAGAGCTTGTAGATCTATTGTCTGGATGGCGCCAAAACGTGATGGAATAAACTAGGAGTATTAGTGTTCTTAAAATACAAACCTTGAAGAACTAGGAGTCGGAATAAATGCAACTGCCCAGATATTGCCAATTAAAATTCGAGGAGAATTAACATGTCCAGTTATGATGAATCTCAAGAACGATTTGAAGAGTTTCTTAGAACATACAAGGATGACCAAGGAACTCTGATCTACTGGACTAGGCTCCAACAAATGTCGATTAATGATGAAGCATCAATTTCAATTGATTTCCAAGATTTGATTAGCTTCGATAATGTTTTCATGGCGCTAGCTGCAGAAAATCCACCAAAATTTATAGACACTATAAATAACGCACTCATAGCAGTATTACGAGTTGAAGATCCAGACTATGTGAGTAGTATTGATACTTCACTACTCAAAGCTCGAATTACTAATTATTCAGAGCATGTACCACTACGTGCCATTCGAGCTAAGCATATTGGAAAACTACTACGTGTTAGTGGAATTATGATGCGTGCTAGTGTTGTGAAACCTCTTCTAGTTCAGGCAATGTTTCAATGTAGAATATGTGATGAGAGAATCCCACAAACTCAAGAAGATGGTAGATACACAGAACCAGTGAGATGCCCGCTTTGCGATAAGAAAACTCCAATGAGACTTCTTGCTCAAGAATCACAATTTCGTGATTGGCAGAAAGTCAGAATCCAAGAATCTCCTGACGAGCTACCTCCTGGCCAAATGCCCCGATCTGTTGATATCATTCTAGAGGGCGATATCGTAGATATCTCTCGTCCTGGTGATTTAGTCAAAGTAACAGGCATTCTTGAAACAACACCTGATTTTTCCAGAAGAGGTGGAAGATTGGCCACGTTCAACGTATTCATTGAGGCTAATGGTGTTGAAATTTCTGAAAAAGAACATGAGCAGATTGAAATTTCTGAAGAGGATGAGAAACAAATCAGGGAACTTGCAGAGGATCCTTACGTTCATGAAAGAATTGTGGCATCTATTGCACCCTCAATTCAAGGTCATGAAACCATAAAGGAGTCAATTGCATTATTGCTTTTTGGTGGTGTCAGTAAGACTCTTGCCGACGGAACAAAATTACGTGGAAAATCAAATATTCTTATGATAGGGGATCCAGGAACAGGAAAAAGCCAGATACTGAAGTTTGTGTCCGGTTTGGCTGTTCGAGCTCTTTACACATCAGGAAAAGGGAGTAGTGCAGCCGGTCTTACTGCAGCTGTGATTCACGACGCTGATTCGGGAGCTATGACCCTTGAAGCTGGGGCATTAGTACTAGCAGACCAAGGTATTGCATGTATTGATGAATTTGATAAAATGGACCCTACAGATAGAACTGCAATACATGAAGCTATGGAACAGCATACAGTCAGTATTGCAAAAGCAGGAATCGTCGCTACACTCAATGCACGAACATCAATACTTGCTGCCGCTAATCCTACATTAGGTAGATACGAATCCTCACTATCAGTTCAGGACAATATTAGACTTCCATTTACAATATTATCCAGATTTGACTTGATTTGGATCATGGTTGATACTATTGAAGCTACTCGGGATCGGGAACTCGCACAATTCATCCTAAATATGCATCAAATGAAAAGGGCCAAAGATGCACCATCAATTCCTCCAGTGTCACAAGAATTTCTGAAAAAGTACATAGGTTATGCCAATCGCTATGTGATTCCTCAACTAACACCAGAAGCTGCAGAAGTCATTGAGAATTTTTATGTTGACTTGAGAAAAAGTGCAGAAGGTGGAGCTGCAGTTCCAATAACTGCACGACAGCTGGAATCTCTTGTACGTCTTTCAGAAGCCCGAGCAAAAATGGCACTACAACCTAAGGTGTCAAAAGAAGATGCTCAAGCAGCAGTTCGATTGATGGAAGATTCCTTGCGTATGGTAGCTCTTGATAGAGTTACAGGCAAGATTGACATTGACAAACTTGTTTCAAGGATGAGTGCTTCTCAAAGGAGTTCTTCTGACATCATTATCAAAGCAATCCGAGATATGGAGGCTGAAGGTACTTCCACAGTTAACAAAGACGCATTGGTTCAGAAAGCTGTTTCTATGGGTCTTGCTCGTGAACAGGCTGAAGAGGTGATCGAGAAGCTTCTAGCAGAAGGGATACTCTATAGTCCACGAGATGGAAAAATCCGTCATTCCCAGAATTAATCCTGAACACTGGAATACTGTGAGGAATTTCATGACACGCTTAGAGGAATTGGCAATCAATAAAAAAATAATTAGTCATCTTCAGAGTCTTGGAATAAAAGAACTGTTCCCACCCCAAGAACAAGCCTTTGAAACTGGAGTCTTGGATGGATCAAATCTTGTACTTGCAGTCCCCACCAGCTCTGGAAAAACACTAGTTGCTGAGATTTGTATGCTGAAGGCAATTCTAGATGGTCGTGGTAAGGCACTATATCTGGTTCCTCTGAAATCTCTAGCTCGCGAAAAATATGCAGATTTCAAAAAGTATGAGACATTAGGTATCACAGTTGCAATGTCGGTTGGAGACTATGATTCATCCGGTACGAGACTTGGAGAAGCAGATATTATCGTTCTCACTACTGAGAAAGCAGATTCCTTAGTTAGAAATAAAGTAACTTGGATTAATGACATCGGCATAGTCGTTGTGGATGAGGTTCATCTCATTAATGATAAATCAAGAGGCCCCACACTGGAGATGGTTCTAGCAAAGTTAATGCAAATGATAGAAACTCAAATCGTGGCATTGAGTGCTACTATATCCAATGCTAGTGATATTGCAGAGTGGTTGGATGCATCTTTAGTAAAGAGCACATGGAGACCGGTCCCACTAAGTGAAGGTGTGTATCTCGATGGTACAATCGATTTTGAAAATCTTGAAACAAACCAAAGAGTGACTAAAACCATACCCCGAATTCGTAAGGAAGAACTAGCTGATATTGTCTGTGATACATTAGACGAGAATGGTCAAGTTCTTGTTTTTGTATCAAGTCGAAAATCAACGATTTCTATGGCAAAACGGTTTGCTCCATTCCTTAGAAAATATCTCTCCGAAGATACGCTTGGAGACTTGATACAAATTGCTAAGAAAATTGGCAATAAAGCCTCAGCCCCCGAAATTTCTAAGATATTAGCAAAACTAGTGGCTTCTGGCGTCGCTTTTCATCATGCTGGACTTGATAATCAAGAGCGAGCTCTTGTCGAAGATGCTTTCAAAGCTAACTTGTTGAAGGTCATTGTAGCTACACCCACTCTTGCCGCCGGAGTAAATCTTCCAGCAAGAAGGGTCATTATTCGTGATTATCGGCGTTTTGAACAGAATCGTGGAAGCTACCCCATTCCTATACTTGAATACAAACAGATGGCAGGGCGAGCTGGTCGACCCAAGTATGACAAATATGGCGAAGCAGTTCTCATTGCTAGAACTGAACATGAAAAAGATGCCCTTGTCGATCATTATATTCTCTCAGATACCGAGGAAATCTTCTCTAAATTAAAATCGCAATCTGCTCTAAGGTCTCATCTTCTAGCTGCAATTGCAACAGAACTAACGAACAATCGTAAAGAGGTTGATGAACTCATTTCAAACACATTCTTTGCTAGTAACAATGAACAACGAAAAATCAATCATCACGTTTCTTCTGCTATTGGATTTTTGAAGGATGGACACCTAATTGAATCAACATCATCAGACTTGTACACTGCAACCGCTCTAGGTAAACGTGCTTCTCGTCTCTATATTGATCCGCAGACTGCAATCATGTTTCGTGATATATTGTCACAATTTGAAAATCATACCATTTTTGGTATGCTGCACATGGTTTGCCATTCACCGGATCAACCAGTGACTTATGTAGCTCGGTCTGAAATAGAAGATACAGAAGTATTCATTGAAGATCATTTCAAAGAACTCATGATTGAATCACCAGATGAACTAGATACTGGTTACAATGAATTCCTAGGAGAAGTAAAAACAGCAAGGGTTCTTCAAGAATGGATATCTGAAACTACGGAGAAGGACATCACAGAACGTTACAATGTTGGTATGGGTGACGTTCATAGATTTGTACAATCTGCAGAATGGTTGGTTTATGCAGCATCAGAAATTGCCAGAATAACTGAAAATCCTAGCCATATCCCATCTCTACGAGGTCTCCGTTCAAGGTTAAAATATGGTGTACGTTCTGATATTTTAGAACTTGTAAGTTTGAGAGGCATTGGTCGGGTTCGCGGGAGAATGCTCCATAATCAAGGACTGTTTAATCTCACTGAGTTATATCAGGTACCAATTATAGAACTAGCAAGAATCCCAACAATTGGCACCACGATTGCAGAATCAATAAAGAAACAACTTGGGGTGGAAGTAAAAACAACTTCGACCCGAATTGAACCGGTGGAAGAAACAGATGATTTTGACTCGATTCAAACATTGCTTGATGACTTCACTTCAGAGTAATAGTGAAGTTTTAGTTACTAATTCAATCAAATCCTTAGTATATTGAGTGCAACTCTCACTTTCTGTATATTTTTCATTGAAATCAGACACTTGCATACCAATCAGTTCTTCGAGCAAATTCAATGTGCACATTCCCATAACATCGAGATTGTATCCGCCTTCTAAGAAACAACATAGCCTTCCTGAAGCAACCTTGGAAGCAATCCGATGAAGTTCACTATTCATCATTGAGAAACCAGATGTAGTAAGGCCTAGCGAAGTTAGTGGGTCCTTGTAATGTCCATCAAATCCTACAGATACCAGTATAAATTCGGGTTTGAACGACTCAGCAAGGGGCTCTATTACTTCACTAAACGCTAGCTCATAGGATTTGTCGCCCGCCCCTGGATACATTGCTAGGTTCACAGTATATCCTTGGCCTTCGCCCTTTCCTATTTCATCAGGAAATCCTGATCCTGGAAAGAGTGTTCTACCATCCTGATGTAATCCAACGTACAAAACTTGGTTCGAAGAATAGAATGAATTCTGAGTGCCATTTCCATGATGAGCATCATAATCAACTATCATGATACGCTTTAGTCCCTGATTCTGAATAAGATGATTTGCTGCAACAGCAATATTGTTTATGAAACAGAATCCAAAAGCACGTGCGAATTCTGCATGATGTCCAGGAGGTCGACATAAGACAAATGCATTCTCAGTGGCTCCAGACATTATTCTGTCCACAGCCTCGACTCCTCCGCCTGCAGCTAACAATGCTGCCTCGTAAGTATACTGATTTACAGCAGTATCTAGAGTATAGAAACCTCCTCCTCTCTCTGATTTTTCTTTTATTCCTTCCAAATACTGTTTATCATGGATTGTGTACACTATATCTAAGTTCACAGATTCAGGTGTGAGTAGATTGAGATTATCGTTTTCGAGGAGTCCTGCTTTCTTTGCATAGCTTATTGCACTTCTTAATCTATCAGGGCTCTCAGGGTGTCCCATAGACATTTCATGTTTTACGAATAAATCATGATAAACAAGATCTGTAACCATCTGAAAGGTCTCCAATTTGTAAAGCAAAGAGAACTATCTGATAAATCTGAAGGACCTAGATAATTTTATGGAAAT
>CAZMBV010000046.1:0-15370 GCA_964564335.1 uncultured archaeon | reverse complement strand
AAGCAATCGCTGCAGGACGCAGCATTGGAACAATGGAATCCGGTAAGTGGACTGGCCCGGTTAAGGCACCAGTAGGCGGTACCATTACTGAAGTAAATGAAGCGCTCAAGGATAATCCTGGGCTCTTGAATGAAGATCCATACGGCAAGGGTTGGATTGCAGTTCTCACTCCTGATAATCTGGATGCTGATCTTGCAAATCTAGCCGGTGGCGATGGTTTGGCTGACTGGGTTGCGAAGCAATACGCCGAGAAGAAAGCCTAGTACTATCGATTCATAAATGAGCGGCCGGACATTCCGGCCCCATTTATCCTATTTTTATTTTCTCCGTGCAAGTTCACGTCTAAGACTGACAGCAGCATCATAGAGAATGTCTGGCGGAGCCAAGACATAGAGAAGGTTTTGTGAATATCCCGATTCAAAAACAACACTCTGGAAGATTAGAGTCTGAAGGCTCTTGTCAATGTCCTGTGGGACATGCTTCACTCCCAACTCTTCACACTTAATGAGAATCAATTCATTCAGAGTCCCTCTATCGATGTAGGTCTCAGTCTTGTAATGCATAAGATGTTCGCAGAATGCCTCTAAGACCAAAAGGGTCATGAAATCATTCATGCTGATAGTATCGACTAGGTCCATGTAATCATTATCGTGAGCGAAAGTTGTGATGTTTGATGTGGCGCTCCTTACTGAATCAGAATCTACTTCCTGACCTCTTGAGGCAAGTGGCCATAGTGCTTTCAGAGCTTCAACTGTTGTCTTAGGTTTAGAAGCGTCAAACTCAACAACAAGATCTGTGATGTATCTAACAACTTCTTCTGTGAGACCTAGGGGAAAAGAATCTTCGACTCTCATCCTGACAATATCATAGAGCTGCGCCTGAGTGTACGTGTCAAGTGGAATCTCAAAATCGTACGACATATGAGTTGCAGGAAGCTTGGTCAACATTCTGTAGTCATGAGAATTAAGTACACCAATAGTACTAGCCTTGATCTCCTTTGATAACCTTGCAACCTTTGTATAGACTTCCTCATTTGTTTCATCAATATTATCGATTACGAAGACTGTTCTCTTATCTGTTCCAGAAGCCGTTCGCTTGAACTGCATCCAGAGTACATCAAGATCGAATGCCACCGTTATTGGTCTGTTTGCTTCACGATGAATTTTATCATTCAGCTCTGCTATAATCTCAAGTGTATCTTTCTGTTTGGCGTCCACATAGATGGTGTGTGCATTGAAATTCTCTGGCACCAGTTTTGTAAGGAAATATCTGGAAAAAACAGTCATTCCCACTCCAGAAATGCCATGGACAAGGCAGTTGATACCATACTCGTCCTCGAATGAATCCTTGTAGACTCCGTTAACTGATTCCAATTCTCTATCTCTATGTAGGAGCTTATCCGGTACGTAGTAGGGATCGAACAACCCCTTCGGGCTTTTAGTTGGATTTGGACGGACCATTCTTATCAAAAACCTGTCTTGATGTGTGTATATAAACACCTCAGAGACGTCACCGAAAGTATTCTGTGAAGTGATTGTGCTTCCTACACCATTGATGAGAGAGTATCTGATGCGCAGTCTGGTTCGAAAATGAACGAGTTGAATGAACTACCAATGACCGCTCTCAGTTCTTGAATTCTGGCTTTCTTGATCTCATCACTGTATAGCCATTTGTGCTCAGGTTTGGGAGTCACATTGAGTTCTTCACATTTCTTGACGATGTCTTCGACAGCTCTGTAGATTTCTTTTCCAGTCTTTCCTTCTGGGCGAATCTCGCGGGAATGCATCACTAATCCATATGCTGGTGAGTTATTACCCAGATACCATTTGCTTGGAGCATGTCCATATTTGACAAATGGAGCAAGTTCATGTTCCATCAGGACCTCGTCGATTTCGCGAATGGTGTTCCCCATATGTTCGAGACTATCTCCATAGAGACCGTATCCTTCGAAGAGCCCAATCTGGGTTCCTACATTGGGATTTCTTTTCGGTAGTTTTATTCTGATGTCCTGCAAACGTGTGAGTTCCTTCCTACTGATTTCTCTCACATTAGCGTTGCAGAAAACTAGTTCGAAATCTTTTGGAAATTCTAGTATCAGGAGCGGTGGCGTCAAGCCTTCCCTGACATCTTCATGTGCCATAACAATAGCTTCTCCGTATTCAACTGGGCATCCATTATCTATTGTCTGAAGGATTCCTGCTCCCATTGCATCAAAATTATCAAACTGGATCAAGGCACCAATGGTCTTAGTTTCTCTCAGCGGTTTTATGATTACTCTAATCTCGGTGATGAATCCAAGCGTACCATGAGCGCCTGCAATATCATCAAGGTTCATACCTTTCTTGTTGAGTTCTTCTGCTAACTCAACGTTACTTGATTTAACACCGTTTTTGTCGATGATTAAATGATTACCTTCGTACGTGAGCATATTGACACTGAGCATATTATCCCGCATGGTCCCATTGATCCAAGTATCGTTTCCTCCTCCGTCGGTGCTGACCAGACCTCCGATAGTCGCCACATCTCTGCTACTAGGTGCAACCCAGAATTTCATACCTAATGGCTCTAATTTGGTGTTTACCTCATTAGGAGTCGCACCTGGTTGGACATCTGCATATCTTCCAACCAATGAAATCGTCAATATCTCTCTCATCTGAAGACTACTGATGAAGAAGCGTTCTCTGTTTCCTCCGGTACATGCCCCACTTAATCCTGAACCTCCACCTTTGGGTACTACATCGAATCCATTCTCTTTAGCATGTTTGATTGCTGCTTGTGCTTCTTCCTCCGTCTTAGGATAGTAGACTCCCTTGATTTTCTTGAAGTCCATTCTCTGATACATCGAAGCGTTTGCTCCCATGACAACGTCCCTTAGCTTCATCTACTTGTTGCCTCCTTCCAATGCATCAGAGAGTAACTCAACTATGTCCTTCGTGTTTAGATTTGTACTGAGAAGTTGCTCCCTACACGATGGGCATGCTGTAAGTACGGTGGTATTCTGTACTCCTTCGCGAGCCTTTCTCAACTCTATAATCTTATCACTGAGGTTTGGATCCGTCATTCTCAAAAGACCTCCACCACCACAGCAACTGAGTTCCATCTCTTTGTACTCTACTCCAAGTTTTTCAAGAAGTGAACGTGGTTCCTTTGTGATCTCCAATATTCGATGGAGTTCACATGGATCATGATAGGAAAGAGGTTCTTTCTGATTGTATTTGGGTGTAGTTTCGAGAAGTCTGTCAAAGAATTCAGTATGATGAAGAGCTTCGATTCCTTGCAGGTTATGATGATTCTTCAACTGAATAAGACAACCTGGACAACAGGTGATGACTTTCTTTGCTTGAGCATCTTGCATTACTTTCTTGTTATGCTCACGGAGTTCTTCTGCACCTGTTTCATTTCCTATGAGATAGAGGGGATGCCCACAACAATTCTCCTCTGCACCCATGACAAGGTAGTCCACTTCTAACTTTTCCAGTGTCTTGAAGAGTGACTTGAGCACATCCATTTGACTACTTCTGAATGACATCAGACAACCAAGGAATACCATTACGTCTGCTGTTTTACCTTTCTCATAGACTCTATCTTCTAATCCGGGAATTTCATCGTCTAGTTCATCTAACCAATAAATTGCCCTATCTTCAGCTGCTAATCCGTAGATATTCTTCACATTAGCAAGTGCTTCTTTCAAGGGGTCCAGGTATGCGAAGTCTTCAGGTGCTGTATCGATTGCATTAGCACGTTGCTGGTGCCAAATCTTTAGTAGGTCAACCCCAGATGAACAGGTCTCATCGCACTTTCCACAGAGCGTACATTGGAAGAGTGTTCTCCTGAAATCTTTCGCAAGCTCTTTGTCCTCTGCAATTTGGTCCATCACTTTGAGAAGGTAGATTTTTCCTCTGGGAGAAAATTGCTCTTCTCCAGTTGCATCGAACATAGGACATAGTTTCACGCAAGAACCACACTGAACGCAGCGATCGATGGACATTTCATTTCACGATTTAAAGTTACAATTTGTAACTTAAGTAGCTAATGCTATCTACGTGAAAAAAGAAAAAGAGGAAGCGGCGATGGCCGCCGCTCATCATCTTGAAACAATTACTCAATTGGCGCTTTAGGAATGAATCCTTGCTTGTAGAGCATATCCGAAGAGGCACGGGATACTCGGATGATATCCTCTGCATGCTTGTAGAGGTCCTTCTCTTCCCACTGCTTTCTTGCAACACCCTGTTCGATGGCTTTCATACCGACAGCAGTGGCTTCGGCAGGATAGAGTTCCCATTGGTCCATAGTTGGAATGACTTTCTTGTCATTTGCACTCTTAGCACCAAGATCTGCAAGTGCCTTAGCAGCCGCAATACACATCTCATCTGTAATGGTTGATGCTCTCACATCAAGGGTTCCACGGAAGATACCTGGGAATCCAAGTGAATTGTTGATCTGGTTGTCAAAATCACTGCGACCCGTACCAACAATACGTGCACCAGCTTCGATTGCATCCCAAGGCCATATCTCTGGAAGTGGGTTTGCACAAGCATAGACAATAGAGTCAGTGGCCATCTTAGATATCCACTCTTTCTTGATAGTACCAGGAATAGGTCTTGAAGCTGAGATTAGAATATCTGCACCACTAATCACATCTCCCATTCCTCCGGTATGTCGTTCTGGGTTGGTTTTCTGTGCGAGGTCGTACTTGAAGGTGTCATAGTCCTTATCCTTCACGATGTCCTCACGGTCTGCATAGATTGCACCCTTGCTGTCAACCATCACAATATTCTTGGGATCAACACCTGCGGCTATTAGTAGATATGCAGTCCTTGTATTTGCAGCACCGACACCAAGCATTGCGACAGTAACGCTCTCGATATCTTTCTTTACGACGTTCAGTCCACCGAAGACACCAGCAAGAACAACTGTTCCTGTCCCTTGCGCATCATCATGCCAGACTGGTATATTCACATCTGGATCATTCCTCAGTTCTTCGAGAATCTTGTAACACTTGGGCTTTGAGAAGTCTTCTAGGTTGATACCTCCAAAGGATGGTTGCAGCAACTTAACGAACTCAATAGCCTTATCGGGATCCTTTGTATCAATACAGATTGGCCAGGCATCAACACCACCGAGGTATTTGAAGAGAATCGCTTTCCCTTCCATGACTGGGCCAGCTGCGAGTGGACCGATGTCACCAAGTCCGAGGACTCGCGTACCGTCACTGACTACTGCGACCATGTTTCCCTTGTTGAGATGCTCGTAAGCCATCTCGGGATTATCCTTAATGTCTAAACAAGGTTTGGCTACACCAGGGGTGTACCAGATTGCAAAATCTGAGAAGTCACGTACTGGGGCTTTCCCAATAGACTGGATTTTCCCCTTGTAATAGGGATGCATGATCATTGCATCCTTGCCAGGCTTCTCAGCCTTCTTTTTCAACTCTTCAACAGAGAGCTTTTCTTCAGGCATTATATAGCGCTCCTGATACATTAACTATTCTAGACCGACCTGCATACCAGTCTGTCTGACAAGGTCGGACAGCATTGAGCCTTTATTAAAGTCTATCTTCATGGACAGAATTCTATTCTATCGATAGAGCCAAAATGAAAATACACAATGTATGAATTATGACATCTCGATATGGCGAGGACTTTCTCAGGAATAGCAAGTATGTTCGAGGGAAACTTCCACAACATGGTCTCGACTGGGATAACATGCCTACTCAATACAAGACCTACGACGGTTCTGAACGAACCGTTCTTCCTGAACCTGCTGTACAAGGCGGTCCTGATATCTGGGCGGTGATTTGGAAACGACATAGTGTCCGAGCTTATACTAACGATGCCATGTCATTGCAAGATTTGTCACAGATTCTATGGGCTACGCAGGGGGTGCGAGAGACTGTATCTGGAGCATTTTGTGATTTCAAACTAAGAACTGCTCCCTCTGCTGGAGCTCTCTATCCAATAGAAACCTACCTCTATGTGAACCGAGTCGATGGCCTAAAGAAGGGCCTCTATCATTATGTGATTGGAAATCACGAACTGGAACTCGTCAAAGAAGGTGATTTCTCCGGAGAGGTAAAGGGTGGAGCACTGGACCAACAGATTGCGGGGGATGCTGCTGTTGTCTTCATTTGGACTGCTATTATTGAACGTTCCTCATGGAAGTACCTTCAACGTGCGTATCGCTACATCTTCCTTGATGCAGGTCATATAGCACAAAATCTCGCTCTTGCAGTCGAGGCTCTCGATTACGGTAGTTGTCAGATTGGAGCGATTTACGACGATGAGATTAACTCACTTCTAGATTTGGACGGTATTCATGAGAGTGTTGTCTACATGAGTACCGTTGCACGACCACGAAGAATACGATAGGGAACCTAGAGTTTCAAACCCCAGTAGTTAGTGATTTGGAATGCATGGTCTGAAGATTTGACCCTGTCGATACCTTCCGCGCCGCCAAAGATTGCTTCTATCTTTCCGTCTTCATCTATCAGGTACGTTATCCGCTTAACTCCCATTCCAAGAATGCTCAATCTACTGTAAGCTCCATAGAGCTTTGCAATCTCAAGGTCTTCATCCACTAGGATGTTGAAAGGCAATTTGTACTTCCCTCGAAACTTCTGATGAACTTCTGCAGTACCACCGGAGATTCCAAAAATTTGAATTCCAGAACCTTCAAAGATTTGATAGTCATCACGAAGAGAACACGCTTCAGCAGTGCACCCAGGTGTGAAATCCTTTGGATAGAAATAGAGTACTATTTTCTTACCACGATATTCATGCAGTTTGAACCGATTTCCTTCATCGTCTACCGTTTCGAAATCCGGAGCTACGTCGCCTACTTTTAACACTACAATTCCTCCTACAATTTGAGGTCCCAGAATTTGATGATCTGGTCCGCATGCGTCTTGGTTTTAACTTTCTCGATTCCCTCTGGGCCACCAAATATTCCCTCTATCTTACCTTTTTCATCAATCAGAAACGTTGTCCTTACGATTCCTAGATATTCCTTACCGTACATTGATTTGGTCTGATAAACGTCATAGAGTTTAGCAATCTCAAATTCCTCATCCATTAATAATGGAAATGGAAGATTGTTCTTTTCCTTGAAACTTTTGTGTGACTTTTCATTTCCTCCAGAAACTCCTAGTACTGGAATATCTGACTTCTTGAAAACATCAAAGTTGTCACGAATTGAACACGCTTCGGCTTGACAACCAGATGTGTTGTCTTTTGGATAGAAATACAGGAACACTCTCTTTCCCTTGAAACTACTGAGTCTTATCTTATCCCCATTCTCAGTGGTCGTAGTGAAGTTTGGTGCTTTGTCACCAATCTTTAGCATATTTTCATCTCCTTGAATTAAAATTAATTATTGTTAATATTACTTCTTTTGTATATAAGGATAATGATTTTACACACTTGGGAAATAGTCAAGCAGCAAGCCTTAAAGAGTCATGAATGAGGTGCAGTGATACTAAGGGTGGAGTCACCATGAATGAACTGGTAATCTACAGATCCATGACACAATACAATGCTATTTTCGCATTAGGGACAATTCTTAGTTTTCTAGCTGGATTCTTTCTTGGTCCTATGTTTATGCCCTCGACCGATTGGGATTGGCTCTCTATTCTTGGAATGTATGTAGGTCTTCCAGTTTTTATTGCAGGTTTCGGATATTATTATGGTTGGACCTTTAAGGTGAATGTCGTTGAATATAATCCGCCTGAATGGGATTATGAACCAGTTCAGTTAACTATTGATGACGCTAGTAATCTACCTAAGAAGCATAATAAAGAGAATTACCGACTTGTTGCTCAGGGTAACTATTGGATGTTCTTTTGTCCAATCGTTATTCTAGTATTCATATCTGCGCTTCCAGTCTACGCATACTTTGAAGATCCATCGATTGTTCAATACTCATCATTAATGCTTGGATTCTCATTCGCAATTCTTTTTGCAAATACAATATTCACAGGATTCAGATCCACCTCAAATGCAGCATCAACTGATTTTACACTGCCCCTAATTCGTGAAACAATTAAACTTGCTAAGGTACAAGATTCAGTTCCTGGAGTAGCGAGTATTAGAGTTGTTCTCGATAAAGCTGAATCTGGAGCTTTTGCTATCTACCAACAACCTAGGATTCTTCTCAGAATAAAAGGACTAGAAAGTGAGAGCTATGTGGAATCTTGGACTGATGATCTTGGTGCCATTAACAGAGTGCTTTGTCGTATATATGAGAAAAATGATAATCCCCAAACAGTCTGGTGGTGGATTGCTGAAGATCGTAACTTCCGAAAATATGTCGGGAATAGTCAAGAAGGTTACTACGTAAAGAATCCCGTTCAATCTAATATTGCCTTTCCTGGTGTGAAGGATATACGACTTGTTACTGAGAATAGCATCGCATTGGTTGTCAAAGAATATTTGAAATTTGGGAACGAATCAGAAGATTTGCGCACAATCCTTAAGGAACTTAATGCGGAAATTGATTAGCGATTTCACGTAATATCTGAATATTTACAGGAGCGGGTATAGATGGTAGAAATCCCGATAACAACAAAGTCTGCACTACCATATCAAATTGCAATCTTCATTCTTATCAATCTGACGGGATTCATCTGCTATGATATAGCGCAATATCAGATGGTTACTCTTTACGAGAATCCATTATCATGGATTGGAATGGCTACTCTCCTTCTATCATCTATGCTGCCCGTGTTAGGATTGTGTTCATGGAAACTCAAAGATCACGCTAAACTTCAAAATCCCAAATGGGAATTCAAAATTCGTGAAGTTTCTCTTCAAGAATTTAGAGTGATGATAACAAATTACAACAAGAGCTATAAACACCTTATCTCATCAATTGATTATATTTTGATTCTCCTTGCTTCTATTTGTTATATTGCAATCCTTGCTCTTCCTTTCTATTTGATGAGTACTAATTTACTGATTATCAGTTTCACACCAGCTATTCTATCACTAATTTCAATCATCTTTGGGTTTCTATTCTCATATTTTATTTTCAAGTTATTACCAAATTCTGTACCTCCCGAGTTTCCCACTTATCAACCACGAAAGTTTCGAAAGGCAATTTCATTCCTTATAGGACTACCAGGAATATTTTGGGTTGGTGTTAAACTCACGATTGGGGAAGCAGATGGATATTACACCTTACGAAATCCAATACCAATAGCCAGAATCGAAGGAATCGAAGGAGCTGCTAGAATCGAATGCGAGATTGATTCATCCGGCAATATTACACGAATTATTCCTTCTTTCGAATCTGAAGAGATTACCCCCTCAAAACAGTTAGACGCCCTATGTGAACCAATTACTCCTGTGACAACAGCTAAATTAATTCGTTTGATGATACAGGAATATCTACGCCATCGTGGCGGCGAAGAGATACTGGATGATGTTCTAGATGATATTGGCTCATTTCTGAGTAAGTATGATACAATCGATGAAGCATCCGAGTAAAACGATGTCCTTATTTCCTCCCGTGATTATGCTCCAAACAAGGAGGACGAATTAGTTTGAGCGAAGGTAAAATCATTGACTATAGTCGTCAAGTGAATGTGAATCGAGCCTATGCAATCATTGTCTTGATTTTTGTTATCAGTGGAATACTATTGTTCAATTACTATGTACATCCTTTATTGTACATTATAGTCGATTTAATCCTACCAGGAATTCTCTTTATCATTTCTTTGATTATGGGATTTGGATCAAAGAAAGCAATAGACTATATTCAAGGTGAATGGGAGAAACGAAAAGCTTGGGTAAGCTTCAGTGAATATGAAGAGCTAGTCGATAATTATGAAGACGCCTATGGTGATCTCTTTGCACACCCAGGTGATTCAATGATATGCTGCTGTTTCTTGATATTCACTGTATCTACTGCACTCCTAACCTTCGTGTTCCATAATTCTGGAATAACTCTCATTAGTCCTTTCATTGATTCAATACTCATTCTAGTATTCCTCTATGTAATTAATTCAGTTTCAGCATTTGTTATTGGATTTAGAATTCCGACAATCGATTCTGACGAGTTCTTTAAGCCACCTATCACTGGTGATACCTATGAATTCGCTAGTCAGCTAGAAGGAGTAACCGGGATTCGCGCAGGGATGAGTGTGATTCTAGGAGTTCGTGGAGGAACGCAAACAATCCTTGAGGCAGAGGTCAAATCATATATTCAAGGGCTTCCTGAAACCGTTCAAGTTAGAGTGCAGGTATCTCATTCGGGATTTGCCTATCCTTATCTCGTTGGTACCGTATACAAAGGATTTCACGTTGAGACAACAACTGAATCTCACAGAATTAATACAAAATATCCAGTTATATTGGAATATTCTATGGATGATGAAGTTGCTGTAATCGTGGCAAGATTTGATATTCCCAAGAAATCTAGTGCAGTACCAAATATCACAACTAAAGACTTCAGGAAGCTTGCTGCGTTCATTGCTATCAAGCTAAAGGACAATTACGATGCTTCGGTACAAGAGTGATTCGGACGCTACAGACACCTTTAATTAGAACCCCTAATCGCGATTCAGTACTCAAACGTGGGTGTTATTCAATGGTAAGTTCAAATTGGACAAACAAATGGGTATTGATGCTTCTTGCTGGAATTCTCATCCAAGCTATAATATATCCTTTAGTCTGGCTCTTAGGAATTTTCGCTCACGATTATTTTGCAGAGGTCATTCTCATCTGTATCGGGTCTGTTGGAGTTCAAGCCATTGGGTTCTTTGTAATCATGGGTAGGACTCGTGGAATGGATCCTGCAATATATGGTCAAGGACGTCCTTTCCAACACAAACTACGAGAGGAAGACGAAGACCTAGCTACTCGAAAACCAACATTCGATTAATTATGATTCAGCTTTGGATAGTGAGATTATGGCAGAATCGAAAAGTGAATCTGGCGCTGTTATGAAATTTGTTCAAGACTATCGTTTGAAAATGCTAATCCCCGAGCTACTGGTGGTCTTTGGTGTCTGGTACTTCTTACCAAACCTCGGAGTGACTTTCTACGAGGGGAATGTATACGAAATATTCGGTGTCTGGATGTATCTCTTCCAACCATTATCCTTCTTGCCTAGCGGGCTATTACTTCTCCTAACAGTATTCACGCTTCATGGCATCTATCCCTTAGATAATTATCATGAAGGAAAGATACCTGAATTGCCTAAGTTAGCTACATTGATGATTATAATTTCATTTTTCTTGATGCCTATTCTGGTTGCTATGCAAATGCTAGGATACTATATGACTGAAGCAACAGAATTCTTCTCAAGAAACCCGTTTTGGGAACGTGTAGAAAGTGTCGGAGACCTATTGTTCTATGCTGGACCAATGTTCTTGGTCGGTCTTCAGTGGTGGTTAGTTCTCCCAGTATTCTTCCTCTCGCAAGGTGTTGATGGCATTCACAAGGTTGCACACCATGAAACATCGAATGAAAAGGTCACTACAGTATTTTATTTCCTCTGGGCGATAACAATGCCACTCTTCTTTGAACCTGTGGAAATCATAGCTATGGCTGCACTTTCAATTCCTGCTTTTGCTTTCTACAGTTATGTTCGACCTTACTATACCTACGTTACTGCAGTTCACACGCTCACATTTTCGTTATTGATATTAGTTACAGTCTTTATTGCACCTTGGCTTCCACTACTAAACCAATGGATACCTGGCTCGATTCCACTTCACACTCCAGATCCACTCTGGGGAGAACTAGCACTCTCACCAATGATTTTTGGGGTTGTTTGTGCAGCGGTTCTTCTTGCTGTTATAATAGCGGCATACCTTACACACAGAAATTAGTGATGGCTGGAAGTATCATACATAACCTGCCATTATTATTTTTAAAATGATTCAATTTGTTCGTTGAAGATGACGGGAAACTCGCTGCTCATTTCGTGAATTTCTCTAGTCAATTTGGGACTTGCTCCTGAAAGGCCACATTGTGTTGATATCATTGAATTTCTTCGTATCAATTGTAAATCTATACCACTGTCTATGAATGATTGGAAAACATCATTGAGATTTGAACGAAGTGTATCAAGAATCGATTGTGAAAAACCATCATCAACATTCGGTAAAACGCCTAAGGCTAGTCCTCCACCATTCTGCATGAACTTATTCATTTTCTCTGCCTGTTCAGAATCTACCTTTGGCGGATATCGAAGTACATCGATGTGTACCAGCTTTGGTTTACTTTCCCATAAAGGATACCAATTGTCTTTACTCAAAACACGCCAATCATCACAAAAATGGAAAGCTGGAATTATGCCTTCAGGATAAATCCCATCAGTTCTCTGTATGAGATGTTCAAGAGTGAGATCTGAAATCTTTCCAGTTTCTATCATATTCTTAACGAAACCTAAACCTGGATCATCTTGGCAGAAAATAATTGTCTTGCAATGGTCTTTTAAATAATTGAACTGTCCTTGTGCAATTCTAAACATCAAGCGTTCGAAGAAATGAAACATGTTCCGATTGACTAATTGATTTCCGGCGGAATCCCTGATGCTGAAACACATTGTTGAAGGTGCTGTTTGTTGTGTTTTGAAAAAGGGGTACTTTGTTCCATCCATCAAAGAATATAATGCATGGAGATTCACCTCTTCCGGAAGAAGGTCACTATCTTCACTTGTAATCTCTCTATAGGTATGAATGTCAATATCCAAGATGAAATCGCCGTCTTCCTCGAATTCGTCTAGAACTGCTGCAAATTGTCGAATCATATCCTCGTTTCGAGACGCCGTGAGTTGATACACATATGGAAGTGCCAGTTTTGAAATATACTCCTTAGGAACTGAACAATCTGGTTCTCCAAGACTACCTACACCAAAGAAATTACCGACTAGCTGCTGTGGCAATAAGCTGGTCAGTGTTTACCACCTCTCTTATCACGTGTTCTTCTTCGAATTATCTTATTGCAAGATTGAACTGCAGGACATCCCTCACAATCCCATGGGACATCTTCAACCGTTTGTTCTGCCCCAAAAAGCAGTACTTGCTCTGCAATATCAGCTTCGAGAATTTCTCCTTGATCTTCTTTTTCGACTTTTCGTTTAACCATGCACTTTCGGTTTCTAAGATTCTCAGTAAGTGTTTCAATATCTCCAGTCACAATAACTGCTGTCGGTCCAACCTGTCGCAGAACATGCTTTTCAAACTGGGGAATGAATCTGAGTTCCTCGAGGTCTTTCTCATTTTCAGTTTCAAAGAGTGTGACGTTTGAAAGAGTTGCAAAAGTTGTTTGAGACATCCAATCCCGTATTGACCTATCAACATTGGCAGGAATTGGTTTACTACTTTCTTTTTCTAAGAACCCAATTAGATCCTGTTCGCGAAGACCACTTTCAATAGCTTCGAAAATGGATTTATCTGTGATTTTGAATGTACTTACAACGTCAGTACGAACTGGTTCTGTTATTAACATTAGACGATAGAGTTTCTGATACTCCATCTCCCCAGTGAACGCTGAGATTTCGAAGTTGGGTTGAACAAAGAACGTTTCTCGACCTTCTGGTTTCGTCGGGATTGTACCTTCTTGAAGAACTCTTGCTCCAATTTCTGTTAATTTCACCGCTATTATGTTCTTTCCTTTATATGCAGCTTCAATGAGTCCCAGAAGGAGTGGGGTTTCAAGAGCCATCTGTACTCTATCTTCATCAACTTGAATCCACTTTAGTGGCTGATTCTCTTGAAAGAGTTCGCTTCTGATCCAATCACGTAATTCTTCAATTCCTATCCAATCTTGTTGATTTCCATCACGTAGCCTACATATAGCAAGATTAAGAGTGTATTCTGTCGGTTGATCCGCAGTTGCCCAAATCGCTCGAGTTCTTCCGAGAGCTGATAGGAGAAGGCGTCTGGCAACAAGATGTTGTTGTCCACCAAAAAGCACGTCAACCTTTGATGGTATGACTCTATCTCCTTCAATAATAGTGTACGCCCCAGCTTTTCTGGCGAATTTCTGTACAATTTCAAATCGTTCATCAGTAGATACGGACATTGCTTCTTTTATATGATCAATTTCTCGTTTTGGAAACTCCCATGAAGAAGTCATTTTAACCTCATGTTTTGCAATGTATGAAATAAGTAGAAGCATATCAATCAGCAATGTGTCTCTTTCATCAACGTACTTCTTTGCTTTCTTTGGTTTCTCTGGTTGGGGTTCTGGTAATGCCTCAAAGAATTCTCTTAGATGAGGGATAAAGAAATCTAGAACTTTGAATTCTGCAACTTCTCGACCGTATTCTGTAAGTCTGCTCATCATCCTCCTGATAATCAGGCCTAGTTTTCTAAGGTCTCTCTCAGTCTGATTTAATTGTCCATAACTGTAGATTTTTCGAAATGGCTTGAGTCTATCATAGCTCATTGCGCCACCGCTGAGTGTAAGAACGCCAAGAAGATCTGTCTCGAGCTGGGTGAATGTTGAGAATACCTGTTTCCTTGCATTCGGATCTCTCATCTTCTCGGCAAGCATAGCTATTAACGAATCGCCAGTATCCTTACCTGTAACATCAATTCCCCATTTTTTACAGGCAAATAGTAAATCTTCTCTAAATACATGTTCCAATTCTTTTTCGAGTGTTTCTTTTGGCATTACCACGACCAAACCCATGATGTTGTCAAATGTGAACAAGCGCCCATCTTTTCTTTACATAAGATGCTTTTGGTAGTACCATGTTTCGGTGTAACAAAACACTTGAAATTGTTGGTTAGTTACTCGTTTCTTGAAAGAAACAAGCTTATCTTGTATTCTTCAAAACTTCAATTGGGTGTCATCTTGGAACCGCTCTTATGGTGTATTAAATATAGACCCAAAAACTGGGACGAGTTTATTGGACAGGAATCTACTATCAGTCAGCTTAAGAGTTTCGCGGAATCTAATACACTCCCGAACATGATATTCTACGGTCCTAATGGCACTGGAAAGACCTCAGCTGCTAATATATTCTCAAAAGATATCCTTGGTGATAGTTTAGGTGCAAACTTCAAGTCATTGAACATTCGAGATATTTGGTTCATGTCGTTAACGGATGCAAAACGGACAGTCCAAGATCTAGCCAAACTCGACAGAGATGAACGATCTGAACTGGATGAATATATGTCTGTTGTCTATCGCGAAGCTAAAGCCGCTTTAAAAATAAAGGGAAAGACTAGTAGTCCTAATAGGAGCCAATTGCTTCAGGAAGCAATCCGATTATTCGCATCTACAATTACAGTTACTGATGAGAAAATTAAGATATTGGTTCTCGATGAAGCTGATGCACTTAGTCATAGTATGCAACAAGCACTCCGCAGGACTATGGAGCTTTACAGCGATGCCTGCAGATTCATTCTAATAAC
>CAZMBV010000045.1:0-15457 GCA_964564335.1 uncultured archaeon | reverse complement strand
GAATTTGGGTCATGGGCGTGATAATATAAACTTGGCTTGATAGTAAACAATATACGTAGGATGAATTGCCCCTCGCATAGGGGTAAAGATGAAACTCGACATCACTCCACGTGCAGCAAACCTTACCTATGCCATACGAGACATTGTTGTCGCGGCATTGAAATATGAAAAGGAAACTGGTGAAAAGCCACTCTACATGAACATTGGAGACCCAATCAAATACGATTGGAAAACCCCTAATTATATGATTGAAGCACTCTGCCAAGCTGCAAAGGATGGGTGGAATGGATATTCACCATCTGACGGTGAGCAAGAACTTAGAATTGCCGCTGCAGAGAAAGAGAAGAGAGTGAATAAGATTGATGTTGACCCTGATAGAATAATTGTAACCGCAGGTGTGTCAGAAGCAATCCAATTCCTGACAGGAGCTCTCGTTTCAAATGGTTCGGAACTACTTGTTCCAGGACCCTCATATCCCCCGTATATTTCCTATGTCAAGTATTTCGGAGGAGACCCGGTTGCGTATCGTACAATCGAAGAGGAAGATTGGAATCCTGACACAGAGGACCTGAGAAGTAAGATCACAGACAAGACGGTAGGAATACTTGTCATCAATCCCAACAATCCAACAGGATCGGTCTACAATGAGAAAACACTAAGAGAGATTGTCGACATCGCTGGCGAATATGGTCTCCCACTAATCTCAGATGAAATATATGACCAGCTTACCTACGATGAGCCACAAACACCTATGGTCCGTATTGCTGGAGATGTCCCAGTGATAGGTTTCAACGGTGTGAGTAAGGTGTATCTTGCACCTGGCTGGAGAGTAGGTTATGCGTACTTCCATGATTCAAATGCCGAGTTGGACCCGCTTTATCAAGCATTCATCCGTCAAGCTCGGATTCGAATTTGTCTTAATTCAACAGCACAGATTGCCTCTGCGACCGCTCTCAGAGGAGATGGAAGTCACTTGAAAGAAATGATGAGTAGACTACGAATTCGCAGAGACCTCATACATAAACGGCTAAACGATATCGATAGTATCTCAACGCGGTTACCTGAAGCAGCATTCTACATCATGCCTAAAATTGAATTGAGAGGTAGATGGAAAAATGATAAGGAATTTGTTACAGAAGTTCTCAAGGAAACAGGTGTTGTCTTTGTACCAGGATCAGGATTTGGAGCAGAGCATGGAGCAGGACATTTTAGAAGTGTATTCCTTCCCCCACCAGATATGATTGAAGAAGCCATGAACCGACTTGAAGGATTCATGACCAAATATCAGAAGTAGGACCTCTGCAAACGAATCAAATGCATAGGACACAAATCTGATTACTCTAGTTCACGTTTCTTCTTTTCCATCATCTGAGTGAGTTCATTACGAATCGACCTAGCGACCACAAGTGCCATCTCGATCTTATCAGGAGATTCAGGTCGTGAACCCACAATAAGATGAGAGTCATTGACTATCTTATTAGCCTCCAATTGAATGTCAGAAATACTAGGATCCAGTGCTTGAAGTTCGGGGGTAACCAATTTACCTTTAAGCTGCCCAACAATATCTTTGATTATCATTGCTGAAGAATGAATTCTCTTCTTTTTCTCAGCTGCAGCGTCCCACTCACTCAAAGCTAATGGTAATTCAGTTTCGAGTTTTGTTTCCTGTTTAGTTGCAGATGCAATAGCCTCGTCAAATGCAGGGATGATTTTACTCATCGCATAGGCTTTTTTCTCAGCAAGCTTAGCTGCTGTGATCTTCTCTATGAGTACATCATCACCAAGTAGAGCGTCAATCTGATCAACCATATCATTGACAATTTGCAATCGAGCTTTGGCAGACTCTAGGTTTCCTTCTCCAATGTCATTTCGAGATTGTTTAATAGATGTCACCAACCC
This sequence comes from uncultured archaeon, assembly GCA_964564335.1. Classification (GTDB taxonomy): domain Archaea; phylum Asgardarchaeota; class Thorarchaeia; order Thorarchaeales; family Thorarchaeaceae; genus SMTZ1-45. The sequence continues at coordinate 13,558 of CAZMBV010000045.1, read as the reverse complement.
ATCTGCAATTTTTAGCAATGGTTCAGCTTCAAATTCTGATTCCTCGATTGATGCTTTCAGGAACCCGTATCTACCTTCAGTAACACTACAGTCATGAAGCAACTTCTCACTTTCTTTATAGTCTTTGAGAGTCAGCACTACAGGACCTGCTTGTAGACTGTACTCGGTCTTTAATTTGTCTTCGTATGTCCCACGAACGACAACTGAGAAGTCTCTTGTCCCACCAAGGGCCTCAGCTGATCTTATGAGAATTGATACATCTATTGTTTCACCAGCTGGAATAGTAGGTATGGTTTTAGTACGTTCACCTGAAGCAATATTCAAGCCTTCATCTATATGCCACTCAATCTTCATATTGGTTGCATCACCCTCACCTGAGTTTTTGATGGAGAGTTTTACAGAGAAGTCTTCAGTGAAAGTCAAATCAATTGGAATTGTCAAGTGAGAAGAGAGCTTCGGAACTTTCAATTTTCCACGAAGTATCTCCCGAACCATATCCAATCCACGGTCAACATATTTAGTAAACTCAGAACTTCCTGAACTTGCTAAGGCAGATTTCAATTCTGTGACTGCCGCATTTTCAGCTTCTGCGAAAGCATCAAGATTGAGTGATTGAATGGAAGATTCAAGCATCTGAGGAATTTGACTGAGTCTAATGACTGCGGGAAGTCTGATCTTTGATGAATTTTCTGCAGTAAAACCACGAGCCTTGTAGAATCCATCAGCTTCCTTTCCAATCATAATGTAAATCATACATGCAGTCATAGCAAGAGCTGTTCCCTTCCCGGTTTCAGCATCTTCACCCCACATCAAATGTTCACCGGAAGCAGATAGTAAATCATCGGCGCCTTGCTTGTACGCATCAATCGCTTTTGAGGAATCTGAGAGTTCAGAAAAAACATCTCCAGCATCGCACATGTTCAAAGCGGCTGTCTTGAAACTCTTTGAAGCTCTGTACTCAGCAGCTGACTGAAGGAATGCTTGTCCTGCAGCTTTGTACTCCCTTTCCATTGTGGTATAGTCACCAGCGCGCTCTGCTTGTTGTGCGGCTAGGATGTGTTGTTTCCCAGCAGATTGGCGAGTAGTATCTTTCTGTGATTCTTCAACCCATTTTTTCGCTCTTTCATCAGACATTGTCACATAATCTCCTACTTTAATCGATGACAATACTGGGTCCACAATTTTCGCGTATTTTGGAGTCCAGTAAAGTCAATTGCAAGAGGTCTTGCAAGCTAACCCTAGTATACTTCACGAGGTGAATGTCGCAGACGATCTGGAAGCCCACCACCATGACCTTCAACTACGAGTTCGTAGCCACGGCCAATGCGACCAGCTTTTGCAGTCTGGAAGCCCACCTTCTCAATACCACGAGCATTACGCTCAGCAGCTCTACGTTCAATCATGCTGGTGCCTGAAGGACACACAAGGATGAGTTTTTTCTGCGCATCATCCACAGTTAGGTTGATGGCAGTTGTAGGGGTGCCAGAACACTCATGGAATTGGCTGTTTTTATATTCAAGGACTATCTTCATCGGAATAGTTACACCACACAGTAGTCGTTTCTGAGCACAATCTAGCTTGGTCACATATTAGGATTTGTTGCATGTTAAATAATAGAAAAAACAGGAAAGAAAATGAGAAAGAGCCTGAGGTCAATGACCTTCAAGCTCATCTTTAGTATATGTCCGATTAGATTAGTCCGGCGGTGGCGGAGGTGGAGGTGTGTCATCCATCTTTGTCCGAACCGGTGCCAAGACCGAATCTCGCTTTTTCTTTGTGAAAGCAAAGCCGATTATGATCAATACCAATCCGACTACTGCAATAATAGCACCATACAATACTGTATTGGCACCAAAGAAAGCATAGTCTTCACTAATACTTGGTAATAATGCAATAATCGCACCAGCAATCAAAACAAGCGCACCAAGACACACAGGTCCTGAGCGCGTATACTCACGCATTGTCAAGTAAGCCAATTTTGCTAGCTCCTAAATCGAGACATACCACGCAGTCTCGCCTAATTGTAGGTGAGTCGGTCGAAGCGATTTAAGGGTATTGGGTACTAGAGTTCTACTCTATACTCATATTAACAATGCAACCTGTTGAAGAAGTATTAACTGTCACTCTGGCTCCGGTTAGCTCAGATAGTTTTGCTGCAATCTTTTCGTGAAATGCACAGGGATACCCAGCTGGTATCTTGATGACATCAGGATCAAGGTCTCGGCACACTCGCAGAATTTCGCAAGTTCCAGTTTCGATTGTAGCCGTACCGGTTCCTGTCTTAGGCATCTGACTTTCGTTTGAGCAACTCTGAATCATTGCTCCAAATTTCTTGAGTGCCGCTCCACCTGGACTATCAGGATTTGATGTAACCCAATAATGTATCAGCTGATCTGCAGCGCGTGTAAACATAAGGTCGAGATGACCTGCGGGTAATGATGCAGCATATCCTGAGATCTCGCATATGAAAGACGCCTGAGCTTCTACGGCGCTATTCCATGCATCATCTTCTTTTATTTTAGGAATTTCAGGTATAGCGCCCACTCGAATATCTGGAAGTTCATCTGTAACGGATCCTTCTTTATCAGCTATCGAAGGCTCACCTGATGCTGCAGCTGCTTTCTCACCAAGAGTCGTACCATCGTCATAAGCTAGATCTGGTACCTCATAATTCGGGCATACTCCAGCAGTCTGATATTTTCTAGCAAATTGCATCAATCTTCCTGCCATCGTTGCAATAGCATGCCTACTGAGACCTTCGACTCTGATGTTTCCATATGCAACGCCAACTATATTATCCAAATCTAGGTCAAGCATTGTCTTTTCAGCAATAATCTTCTTTCCACGCACAACTCGGACCGCCCATTTTTCATCCATGACACCGGCTTGAGCGGCATAGCTTGTATTTGTGATATTGACAAGTGGTGAAATAGGATAGAAGTCGCTCATTACAAGGTCTCCATTACGGGTGGTTCCTGCTCAACTCCTAAATCTTATTCAAAAGGATATCGTGATTGTAATCATTTGCTTCTATTATTTGAATTTCACACATAAAGTGACAATTGAGAACGTATCAATGGAAATCTCGACTGAATCATCCCAATTTGAGAAAAAGAGCGAGGGGCTAGATACGGAGAATATCTAGCCCGGGTTGTATCTACACATAGCCTGGTAAGACTTTGGATTCCTGTGGTTGTCTTTTCTTCACACTCTCAGCAATAGCAGCAAACCGTGCCATGTCTTTCGGAGATAAGCTTGGTCGTGATTCCTCAAGTGCAAGTTCGAAATGCTTCATTGTTACGGGTTTTGCTTTCCAATCATCACGGACTGCAGTCATTGCAGCCTCTCTACAGAGACCCTCGATATCAGCACCAGAATAGCCTTCTGTCATCTTAGCAAGAGTAGTGACATTGACATCCTTATCTAATGGCATATTTTTAGTGTGCACTTTGAAAATTTCAACTCGTGCGAGCTCGTCTGGTGGTGGGACAAATATTACAGCATCAAACCTACCAGGACGAAGAACTGCAGGATCGAGAATATCAGCTCGGTTCGTTGCTCCAATCACTAAGACGTTCTGCAAAGATTTCATTCCATCAATCTCAGCAAGAAACTGGTTTACTATTCTTTGACTAACACCAGTGTCATCACTGTTTCCACGAACACCCATTATTGCATCAATCTCATCAAAGAAGAGAACACAGGGAGCAGTCTGTCGAGCTTTAGCGAAAATCTCTCGTATTGCCTTCTCGGATTCGCCCACGTACTTGTTGAAAATCTCGGGGCCCCTTACAGAGATGAAGTTTGCTTCACTCTCAGTAGCGACAGCCTTGGCAAGGAGCGTTTTTCCAGTACCAGGGGGTCCAAAGAGGAGAACTCCTTTTGGTGGTCGGATGCCCATTTCTTGAAATACTTCTGGACTCTTAATTGGAGCTTCAACTGCTTCTTGTAATTGAACCTTAACCTTAGCAAGACCACCAACATCGTCCCATTTCACATCAGGTTTCTCTACATAAAATTCACGAAGTGCTGAAGGTGATACTTCATTAAGAGCCATCTGAAAATCAGCTTGAGTCACATAGAGATCTGATAGAATTTCTGCAGGGATATCTCCAGTTTCAGGATCAACATGCGGTAAGACTCGCCGTAATGCTTGCATTGCAGATTCTCTAGCAAGAGCTGCAAGATCAGCACCTACAAATCCATGGGTCACCTTGGACAACTGCTCAAGTTCGACACCTTCTTCCAATGGCATGGATCTTGTATGAATTTGGAGTATTTCCAATCGACCTTTCTGGTCAGGAACTCCGATTTCGATCTCTCTATCAAATCTTCCAGGTCTCCTAAGAGCTTCATCAATATCATCGACTCGGTTCGTTGCACCAATTACAATAACCTGACCTCTCCCTGCTAAGCCATCCATAAGGGATAACAACTGAGCAACAACACGACGTTCTACCTCTCCTGTAACCTCTGCTCTTTTTGGAGCAATACTATCCAATTCATCTATGAAAATGATAGTAGGAGCATTCTTTTCTGCATCATCGAAGGTCTCTCTCAGTTTTTGTTCAGACTCTCCGTAGAATTTTGACATAATCTCTGGACCGTTAATCACCTTGAAATTAGCACCAGATTCGTGAGCTACAGCCTTAGCAATCAATGTCTTACCAGTTCCAGGAGGCCCGTGGAGGAGTACTCCTTTGGGAGGAGTGATACCTAGTCGCTTGAAGAGTTCAGGAGACTTCATCGGTAATTCAATCGTTTCACGAATCTTCACTAGTTCCTTGCCTAATCCACCTATGTCCTCATAGGTCACATCAGGTATCGACGTTTCCTCGACTTTCGCAGGTTTGGTTAAAACTTCGACTTCGGTTTCAGGTGTAATTCGACCGTATTTTGGTGGAACTACATTCGTTGCTGTGAATTGAAGTCCTTGGCCAATAGAAGTGATTAGAATCACATCACCTCTTGTTACAGGCCTGTTCAGAATTTGTTGCTTCAGGTATTGATCGAATCCTTGCTGGAAACGAACAGGTTGACTTGGTGCGAGCACAATTCTTTTCGCATCAGGAATATTCACGTTACTGACGTCAACCATCTCACCTAGTCGTGATCCAGCATTGCTTCGAATTAGCCCATCCATACGCACTATGTCTAGAACTTCATCTTCTTTGAGACTTGGCCAACAGACTGCACTGGTTTCTTTTGAACCTTTGAGCAGAACATAGTCTCCAGATCTAACTCCAAGGTGGTTTCTAACGTCTGAACTCAATCTAATGATACCACGACCTTGATCTTTAGGCATCGCAGCAGCAACTTTCAGACGAACACTTTCTTCACTCATTATCATTCACTCCCTTACTCTATTCTCAGGTATCCTTCTTTGGGACCATCATCACTAGTAGCTTTCTTCAATACAATTTCCAAAATGCCATTTCGAAGGGATACTCGTGAGTTATCAATATCAACGTCAAAATCCAAATCGAATACTCTTTCATTTCCTTCGATTTGATCATTAACTCTCAGGGTTCTTTTTTCAACTTTCACATCAACCAGTGTGCCATCATTCTCCATTTCAACCAAGAAGAGAACCCTATCTTCTAGGTCGATAACCTCAGCATTTACTTCATTGCTAGGGGGATACATTCCTCCCACATCGGAGTTGCCAATCGTCGAGCCGCTCCAGTAGCTGATTGTTCCCTCACCATCTGAAATCGGTCCCATCGATTTCATCAGGTGTTCAAACATTCTACGGAACACTGATTCAAAATCATCATCTATCATGTTAAAATGACCTCCAGTAGGAAGCCCCTGGACGACAGTTGCCGTCCATGAGTCACCTGTTCGGGGCCCCTTTCTGTACATGTGCTAGTCAGCACCTAAGGTACCACTTGGTACCTATGATACCACTAGGTACATTAGTATATAAATCTTAACATGGGGACCCTGCTGTACTACTATCCCAGGCCCTGAAGTTACAACAATATCAATGTAGATTATGTCTCCACGGTTAGCCACAGCAATGCCAACACATAGTCGACTTAATGGATCTATCGAGAAATCAATTGTTCCGTTGGGAGAATAGTCTTATGCATAAGTAGGAGAACCTGCTTACGCTAAGGTTGGTGTCATAAGTCCAAATAATAGAATCACTATGAAAAACGGTTTTCTCATTTGGTTAAGTCCTCGACATTTTCCTTCCTGAGTATATCCCTTGCAATCATGACTCCAGAAACAGAAGCCTGCATGAGACCTCTAGTAATACCGGCACCATCACCAGCCGCATACAGATTAGTAACTTCAGTTTCAAGATTCTGATTCAGTTTCAAACGTGAACTGTAAAATTTGACTTCTACGCCATAGAGAAGAGTTCCAGCTCCAGCAACTCCAGGACACAGTTTATCTAATGCTTCTAGCATTTCTAAGATTGAACTAAGATGACGATATGGAAGTGCAAAGCTGAGGTCTCCAGGAGACGCACTGAGTAAGGTTGGTTTTACAGGACTCCTCGCTATGCGCTCCTTAGTACTCCTCTTCCCTCTCCTCAGATCTGCCAGACGTTGAACAATGACCCCATCACCCAACATATTGGCTAAGCCAGCCACATACTGTCCATATGCGATAGGTTCCTTGAAAGGTGCGGTAAAACGGGTTGAAACAAGGAGCGCAAAGTTTGAGTTGTTAGTCTTGTCATTTGCAAACGATTGACCATTGACGGTTAAAACATCATCATAATATTCAGTTGTAACAACGCCACCTGGATTGAAACAGAAAAGACGAACCTTATCATCAAACTCCTTTGAGTAGTAGATTAGTTTTGGTTCATAGAGGGTTTCTGCAATGTCATGCATGACAGGTTCTGGTATTTCGATTCTCAGACCTATATCTACATAGTTATTCTCTGTGTGCAAGTCCAATCGTTTTGCTTGATTTGAAAGCCACTCATTGCCCACACGACCAGGTGCTGCTACAACATAGTTTGCAGTGATAGCATCTCCACCATTTGTGACCAATCCCTGTACAGAATGACTGTTAACCTGAATATCCTTAGCTTCGGTATTGAAACGGACAGTAGCATGTTTCAGGACTTCATCATACATCCTACTCATGACCTCGATACATCCCTCCCGACCCATGTGTCGGATTTTTTGTGGAATTAGCTCCATACCAATTAGAGCCGCTCGTTGAGAATATTTCTCGATTGCATCATCTTGTGAACCATAGATCTTCTCCGGAGCACCGTATTCGAGGTACTTCCTATCGACATATTGAATCAGTTCCATGAGTCGTTTATTCCCGATGAACTCATCCAGCCACCCACCAACCTGTGTAGATATTGTTAGCTTGCCATCAGAAAAAGATCCAGCTCCGCCCCAACCAGCTAGGATATCGCAGGGATTGCATCTCTTGCAACCTGGAGCTGCATCAGAATTTGGACAATTTCGCTTATCGATACTCTTTCCACGCTCGATGATTACTAACTTTAAATCAGGCTTTCTTTGTATAAGTTCTAGAGCACAGAAAATACCAGCAGGTCCACTACCAACAATTGCTACGTCATAATCCACGTGATTTCTCTCCGTGATTCCCGGCTTAATCGAGCACGAAATTACTTCCTCTTAAGATTTTAGTACCTCTATGTCCGCTAGGAATACGAATATATTACCAAACAAATGGTGTATCAAAGCGATTAAACAGGTGTTTCAATGACAACATGCTCTCTCTGCGGCAAAGAAGACCTTACCTTCACATGCCCGTATTGCAAAGGTGTATTTTGTGGAGATCATAGACTTCCAGAAGGACATGGTTGCCCTGCAATGCATCAAGTTCGAGATGATGCAAAAAGGAAGGTGTCTAAGTCTGTTGGTGCAGATGAATATGAGGATAATCAGACTTGGTCATCGGTTATGCCAAAAAGGAATATAAAACGAACACAGAAAAGAATACGAAGACGACGCTTTTCAAGTGCAGAATTGAGAGACCTGCTCATTGCATGCGTACTAGTAATACTTGTAGCAATCTCGATAATCGGATCGGGATCATCTATTGGCTTCGGTATTGGTATTATTGATGGATTCGTAACATTTGCATCATTCATTAGTAGTCCATTTTGGTGGGTTCCTATTGGAATGATTCTGATTTTCCTTCTATCATTTATTGGTCATGAAATGGCTCACAAATTCACAGCACAACATTATGGTATGTGGTCAGAGTTCAGGATGAATTCTATGGGTTACTATCTATCAGCTATTGCAATCATATTCGCAGTACCTATTTTTGGAACAGGGACTGTGTATACAAGTGGAACAACAAATAGAGACCATAATGCAAAAGCCAATCTTGCAGGACCACTAAGCAATCTCATATTCGCTTCGATACTTGTTATGATATTTATTGTTGCCGCTATTTCACTATCTGGTTCTATGTTACTTAACATACTGTTCTTAGTTCGATATGGAACTATAATCAACGCAATTCTAGGTCTCTTCAATATGATTCCGTTCCAACCATTTGATGGAGCAACAGTTAAGGATTGGAACATCAAGGTTTGGCTTACACTTACTGTGGCACTTGTAGCGATGGCCATTATTGGATATTTCGTGATCTAAATGTTGGTTCCATGATAATGTAACTGAGATAATACCACGCTTCATAGCAGAATAATACTCAGGCCTCATTAGGTCAATCTGGAGGCCAAATAATGCTCACCCCACAGAATTACAATCAAGACATAGTCGAGCTATCAGTTTCTGCTTGGTTCTACAGGAACAGAGCCGTCGCAGGATTTGACAACCCAGCAAGATCGCTTTACGTTTCAATAAGAGAGTTAATGGAGAATAGCCTAGATGCGTGTGAGGATGCACAAGTTCTACCAGATGTGACTGTGCTCCTTAAACGTGAGGAAGCAATTTCAGGGAATGATATGCTGAGTCAAGGTCCAGAAACCTTCGAGCTTGTAGTGAAAGATAACGGAACTGGAATTCCCCGAGATAATATACCACTTCTCCTCGGGAAAATGCTTACGGGAACAAAATTCACCCATAAGCAAAGTAGAGGGACGTTTGGTCTGGGGGGAAGCTTAGCCCTTCTATATGGACAGGTGACAACTCAAAGGCCAATAGAAATTGTTACAGGACAGAAAGGATTGGATTATGGCCACCGAATAAAGATGCGTCTTGACATTGAAAATAATACTCCTATCATTGTTGAAGAAGAACAGATACCAAAGTCCGAAGATGAGCATGGGACAATGGTATCATTCTGGTTACAAGGAGACTGGATACGAAGTAAACGAAGAATCATTGACTATTTTGTCCACACTGCAATAATCGTACCCTATGCTTCGCTTTTCTTTGAGACTCCCGATGATGAAGTGATCAAATACGAGAGGGTAATCAAAGTAATTCCAAAACCGTCTCTTGAATCAAAACCTCATCCAAAAGGGATTGATGTTGAGATGCTCAAGAGCATGATTGTTTCAACACAAAAGCGATCAATGAAGTCATTTTTAACAGGTTCTTTCCAACGAGTAGGGAAAACAATTGCTGAGGGATTCCTCTCATATGTTGGGATAGAACCTGATAGAAGTCCTGAATCTATAGAACAGGAAGAACTGGTCAATATGATGAATGGCATGGAGAAATTCAGCAAATTCCTACCACCATCAGCAAAGACACTTTCTCCTGTTGGAACTGATGTGCTACAGGCTGGAGTCCAACGTCTAGCACCAGAGTTCGTTATCTTTCGACAGCGCGCTCCAAGCGTCTACGAAGGTCACCCATTCATTATAGAAACAGGTGTTGCATATGGTGGTCAACTTACACCCGGAGTAAATGTTATTCGATTTGCAAATCGAATCCCACTTCTATATGACGAGCGGTCAGATGTTTCATACAGAGTTGTTCGAGACCTCAATCTCAAGAATTATGGTCTCCGGCAAGAAGATCCTTTAACATTCATGATGCACATATGTTCAACCAAGATACCTTACAAGACAATAGGAAAGGAATACATTGCAGATATAGATGCGGTTCGCAAAGAAATTGAACTTGGTTTCAAGGATTGTCTGAGAGAACTGAGTAAAAAACTTCGTAGTCGAAATCGCGCGAAAGTACACCGGAAACGAGAAACTCGACTCAGTACATACTACAAATTCACTGCTAAAACCCTCTCTGCTGCAACTGGTAGAGAAGTCAGCATAGATAGGCTTCTAGGTTCACGAGGAGGTAGTTCTCAATGAGCCGTCTATCCTCCAGAGTCACTTCTTCTGATGTAATCAATATCATTGATGAAGTTCTTGAAACACTTTCTGACACCATTGAAGATGGTGTTTTTCCGGAGATTGGATACTACGGTTCGTCCAAGAAGAATGTCAAGTATTCACAAGAATCAGGGTATATTCCAATTGATGAATCACCCTCGTTCATTGATGGTAGGAAGGTCGAGAGCGCAAAAACAATTGCAGGACTTGTCTATGGTCTTTCTCGATTCAAGGAACACTTGGAACAAAATATGTCGATGAGCTTACGAGACTTCTACTACATGCACAAGGTCAAAAATGTTCAAGAAGTGTTAGCGATTTCTGAGCAGACCGAAACCAATCGAATGATCAATCTATGTGAACGAGTAATTCGCCATGGAGGAGCATCAGTACCCCGAGAAGAATTAGGAGTTGTTAGTTCTCCAAAAGGCACATTCTATGGTGACGTTACTTTGTCAGACCTCTCTGGCAAGCAGCTTAATTGTAATGCAGCGGGAGAGTATGGATGGTTCATTTCCAGTCGACCGTTTGATGTGAAGGTCCACGATATCAATATCGATGCTGCAGTATTTGTTGAGAAAGAAGCTATGTCAAGAAATTTAATCGAACTTGGACTTCCAGAAAGGCTCAAGATTGGAGTTGGATCTCTATTCGGTCAACCTGGGAGAAACATGAGAGCTTGGATTAGAAAACTTGCGGATGAAGAGGTACCCATACTGGTTCTTGTTGATATGTCACCCTGGTCTCTTCGGATTTTTTCCACGATAAAAAGTAATTCAATAGAACTTGCCAATATTAGAGGCCTTGCTACTCCAGAGGCTAATCTAGTAGGTCTAACACCAGATGATTTCTGGGGAAGAGGTGGAATGCTCAAAGATATTGAACATTCTCTAGAAACAATGAGTAAGTCGGATTTGAAATGCGCTCAGCAAAACAGAAACATTCCTGCAATAAGCCAGGACCCACTCCTGAAAAAGCAGAACGAAGTTATGCTAAGGAAGAAAAGAAAAGGAGAACTTGAAGCCTTCAAAGCATTTGGACTACCTCTCGCAGATCTGAAAGAGATGTACATTAAGTACCTTAAGAGGAAAGCAGCTGATACTGATGTGAAACTCATATAAAGCAGGTTGCAATATCAACTAGTGAGGAGTGTTTCTATGACCGATAGGGAGAAAATGATAGAACAATTGGACAACTTCAAGAATACCGTGGTTTCACTGATTGACGAACGTGATAAACTACAGAGCGAAGGAGATGAACTTCGCACTTCAAAGCGAGAGGCAGAAGAGAAATCTTGGGCCTCTGAAGAGAGTGTTAAGAAATTAACGATCGAACTTGAGAAAGCAAATCAAGCAAAAGACTCCGCTGAAAGTGAACTTGCTACAGTCAAAGATGAACTTGAAGCCATTAGAAGAAAAGCTGATGAGGTTGAAGCTTCCAAGAATGAAGCAGTCGATGCAATTCGTCAGGAACGAGATGAACTCAAGAAAGAGATGCAAGAAATCAATGACCAGCTTGGTAGGGTATCAGAACTTTACCGAGAAGCCTCTGCAGAGAAAGAAGCTCTGCAAGAAAAGGTTGATATCAGTGATCTCTTAGGCATCTATATCACTCTAATTGAAACTGTATTTTATGGAAAACCACATGCAAGGATCCTATATACATTACATGATGTGAAGACTTCAATTACAAGGAAGAATATCGCATCAAGCACTGGTATTATGCCAGCCGCAGTTCTAAAAGCTGTTCATGATCTTGCTAATGCAGATCTAGTCAAGTATGATGAAAATACACAAGAGGTAGAGCTCACTAAGGATATCCTTAGAAGGGGATAATTAAACAAAATAGATTGAGTGAGAAAGGAATTGTCACCGCCAATCAAAGTCGGTACTGCTGTTACAAACCATGTCAAAAGATATACACTGAACGAGAAACTCAACAGTATCCTTGGACTTCTCAGTAGTGATGGTCAGCAGGTAATCGACTGGGCATATGAAGAAGCACAACGAAGAATTAATGATAACAAGTCTCTGAAAAAGTCAAATTTGGGAGGGATTGTCTTTGACCTCTTAGGTTATGAAGCCGCTGTACGGCTAGTCAAAAACAATCACGCGAAAGGAAGAATGACGACAAAGAACGAAGTCAGAGTAAGGACAGGTCAGAAAGTGGAGATGCCACTCCTCTATCGAGATGCTGGATTACGTCATCCGCAAGAGGCTAGAAACCTCCGACACAACATGTTCCATGAAGCCTTCCTCGCTCTGATTATGCATCTCTTTCCAGATGTGACAACATCAGTTCCAACAACTGGAGAAGGTTTGACTCCAGACTTGATGGTGTATCACAAAGATCCTGATTGGACAATATCAGTTGAGTACAAGGGATATAGAGCACTCACTCTTCTGAGCGAATCAGAGATTCTGAAGGCAATGCGATACCAAGCAGATTTTGGCACTGCTTGGTTAGTAACTACAACTCCCAAGAGTTCTATTTCACAGTACAGCAAGACTCTCAATGCACAAGACGTAATCGAGATAGGATTAACAAGATTGAGGAGAATGTACAGAAGAAAGGCATACACAGTAGAACAGAAGGAGAATAGGGGGATTGCCAAGAAAGGCATATCCCACTTGGAAAAACATAAAGATCTACAACTAAAATGCAAGCTATATTCTGCTGAAGAACTCCTTGAATCAATGCGTAACAACAAACCATTCAAAGGAGTAATCATAACCACTGGTCTGGAATTTGTTGATATGCTAAAAAAGGCAGGTCTCCACGAAAATGCTGAGAATGTACTTCGTGTAATGAAGCTCCCAGCAGGATCATTACATAGCGATACAGTTACTTCGGTTCGTTTAATTGAGTAGAGCTAATCAATTTGCCCATCTTGCCAAGATTTATCAATGACTTTCGTTCCTGATGACAAGTCAGACAAACACATAGACTCGAGGAATTTCAATTGGAAGACCATAGCGCTATAATGTTACAGGATAAACTTATGTCACTCCTTAGGGATCTCTCAAGTAAATCCCCAATTTTAGGAGCAGCCATATTTTCAGTAGAAGGACTTCCACTCGTCAGTCACTTTCATATTGGAACAGAGGAAGTTTCAGTTGCGGCTATGGTTGCAGGAATTCATGCAGCTGGGGAACAGACTGTACAGGAATTGAAACAAGGAATTCTCAAGTCAATCATCATTCAAGGTGACCTTGGCACAACAGTTGTTATCAATGTTTCACCCGATTATCTTCTCACTGTCACGGCTCCTGAAAATTCCGCACTTGGATTGATTTT
>CAZMBV010000044.1:0-15482 GCA_964564335.1 uncultured archaeon | reverse complement strand
CATTGGGGTCTTCAGCCGGTCCTCAGCATAGAGAAATTGATATGCATTCCGTCCTTTGGGACAATTTCCACCTTCGTTCACTGGGTGGTTATTCTGGGGTTCTTGACCGATGATCTTCCCATCTTCAATAACTAGATAGATTCCGCATCCACAGCTGCAATAGGGACAGATTGTCTTTTCATAAGCAACCATTCAATCATCTCCAATTGTATTGGGACCTAGTTTTCGAATCGTCTTACAAAAGTCATTGACAACCGAAGCATACTTTGCTGCTTCAGACGCAGACACCCATTCCAAACGCAACCGTTCTGGCTCTATTCCAATCGTTTCTAGAAGCGTCTTTAACATCATATATCTACGTCGTGTGAAGAGATTACCCGTCTTGTAGTGGCAATCTCCTGGATGGCAACCAGCAATCAGGACTCCATCCACTCCCATCAACAACGTTTTGATGACAACCGCAGGATTAATCCGACTTGAGCAATTCACCCGGATTGCATGAACTTCAGGCGAATATTGAATTCGGCTTGTTCCAGCTAAATCCGCACCTGCATAAGAGCACCAATTACAGAGAAAAGCTATAATCCGCGGTTTGAAGACATCTTCGTGAGTTACTGAAATATCGTCTACTTGTACCGTTTTTATCCACTTCTGAGTATTATGTATTCGTTATCTACGCCAAAAAAGACACACAAGATTGGTAATGTTTCAATGATGCGTATCGGATTAGCTACAATGCGGGTTTCTGTCAAAATAGATAATGAATCATAATTCGTTTTCGAATTAACCCCTATATTAATGCATTCACTACTGTAACAAATGCTGGCGATTAGTTACATTTTGTAACTATTGATTCTTGGTATTTCTTTCAAAAGACGATGATAGAAAAGAAAAAAAGAGTGCGGCTCTCCGCACTCGAATTTCTAGTAGAATGACCCACCAGATTCATAGATATGCTTTGGTGGTTCCATTTTTGCGGTTTCTTCAGCAGACAAGACCTCAATAAGCTTGTACTCCGATGAACCCATTCCTCGTGCTTCTCCGAATTTTGCGACCTTATACGGATCTTTGAGTGGTCCATGAATCAATTGCCACGGATGAAGATTAGTGCTGAGATCGGGATTTACACGCATATACTTCTCTGGAATTTTCTTGAGAACAGACTCATTTACACCCTGCTTGGCAATGAGGTCAAGAGTTGCAGTATCAACAGCAACAATATCCTTACTTCCTACTATTCCGATATCATCAATCACAGCAGGCATTGATATCCCCATACAATCGCAGAAAGGTGTGATATCAAGAAGGAAGTTGAGATGGAAAATCTTCGTCGGATCGAAACTATCAAGAATGATTTTCGCAGCAGCTGCCATTAGTTCCTGAAAAGAATCAAAGTTCGCAGGGTTAATGGACCATCCTGTTTTTCCTTCGTCAGCTTCAACACAGAGTTGCTTCCCTCCATGGCACTGATCGCAATTATAGAACATTAGAGAGGCTTTCTTTTCCTTCTTATTCCATTGAGGTGCATTCCTTGGACAGGCGGCTTTCAATTTTTCTAGATGCTCCTTCGTCATCTTTGATTCATCATAGTAAGAATCGCGCTGGACTACACCATGAATAGTATTCCATCGTGTAAGTGTATTATAACCTCCCAATGCAATATTCTTGAAGGCTCCACCATATCCACAGTTACCGTGACCTTTGGCATGTACAAGATTTACAAGTGCATCAGCGTCTAGGAGAACTCCAGCAGCATGTAGACTCTTGATTCCTTTAATATCAATCTCCTTCTCTGTAGCATAACCATCCTTCACTCCAGCAACAGGGATTATCGGGCATCCAACTGTCTCCTGGGTATATCCTCTTTTGTAAGCATTATAGACAGCAGTAGGATTATCTGTTACAAAGGGGAATGCACCTTGCTTCTTGATAGCTTCGACGACTCGCCGAACAAAGAAGACAGGTACCGTCTGGTAGCCATCCGTGAAACCGAGATGCATTTTCACTGCAACCTTATCCTTCTTCTCAATGGTGCTAAAATCAAGATGTTCAAGTATCTTTTCCAATTTCTGGCTCATATTTGCGAATGTCGAAGGAACACCAGAAATATTAGAGCCAAAGTAAACTTTAGGAATATCAGCCATAGAAATCACCAAATCAGTTTTTTATCCAAAGTATTAAGTTTCGAATGGTTTCTTTCATGAAACTATAAAGCTGTCTATTGAGGGTTTTTGTTTTCTGATATTTATCTTAGAGAAGAATATTGTCAATCAAGTCCAGCATCTGTAATCAACTGCTGAATTTTGAGCATTCCGACTCGTGGAAACTTTTTCACAGGATAAGAAAGAAGAGTGTCGACAGAATAGGAAAATGCTTCATCAGATACGACTCGCGCAAAATCTTTCGCATCATGAAAGTGATCAGTTACAAACTTTGCAAAAAGGACTGGTTCCATCGCAGAGGAAAAAGAGAACCAATACTCATCGGGATAAGTGTGAAGAGGCCATTGATCAACAGCATCCGTGGTGGAGATATTCTCATCATATGTAATTTTTAGATAGAACTCAGTATTCTTTCCCAGACTGAGGTTCCATCTTGTGGAAAACCAAAATGCACCACTATCTTGCATTTCTTTAATAGCTCTTGCTGTCCTTCTTGCAGTTATTCCAAGGCGAGCTGCAATCTGATTTACTTGCATTCGTGCATCTTCGAGAAGTAGTTTCAGAACCTGAAGATGAAGTCGTTTGATATCGAACTTGTTACCACGCGGAGTTGGGATTGTATGAAGTTCTGTGTTTGTTATTGATTCTATTCGACGAAAGAATGTGCTAAAATCCTTTAGCTCATCAGAACTGATGTATTCACAATGAACAAAATAGAGTAGATTCGAATTAGTTACAACTTGACCAGCTTGGACTATGTTGAGGTTTGCGCCTAAGTACTCAATGAACTCTTCCTCATTCTCAGTACCATCAGTTTGAACTAATGCAACAAGATACTCTGAACCCACCATATCTGGTCTTAAGAGAACCACAAATTCTTCAATGACCCCTGTTTCAATAAGACGGTCAAACCTTTTTCGAACTGCATTTACAGAGATGCTTACTTGATCAGCCAATGCTTGATATGATAACCTACAGTTAGAATCAAGTGCCAATAGGATCTTCTTATCTATAGGGTCCACTATATCCACCCGCGAATACATCACGGTGGAAGCAACGCTCTAAATAAATTGTCTTTTGGAGTTTTATGAATAGATTTGGATGCACTCAGAATACATCCATCCCCAATGATACACAGGTCGAACCCGTGCTCTAGCAATTTTTGAAGATAGTTGATATGTTCAGCGAATTTATTAAAAGTTAATGAGGAATCCTTCTTATCACAAGAACAATCTTCTGGAAGAGAAACTTCGACTTCTATGCGATTCACGTCACTTTCTTCAAAATGTTGCTCAAGAAGGATACGAACCCAAGGGGTCCTGAAAAGTAAAGTAGATGATTCATCATCTTTCAAGTCATGCGTACTTGAAATTGCCTCATAGTATTTTTCCTTGATGTTGAGTGTCATTCAATTCTCCATGTATTATTCATGTCGAAATGAATATGAAGTGGTCTATACCCAACGGTTCGGAAAGAAGCTGTTTTATAGCTGAAAATGTAAATTTTCCAATTCAACTCATATCCTCTTCATTATTCATCCACTGCCATGGTGTCCATATGCTGTATCCTCGAGTAGAAGGGTCTGATACTCATCCACAATGCTGAGCTCTTTGGTATATGTTCAAGACCCTTTTTTGCTGAAGACAATGATAGAAGAATATCTCCTAGATCTTGGTGAACCATTGCTAGATTGATCCATGCAGCCTCGAATTGTGGATAGATCTCAACTGCTTTCTCGTATTTTTCCTTAGGATCCTGTTTGTTCCCAGTCTGTTCATCCATCATAGCAGACTCAAAAAGCTCCCAAGCATCTTTCGGGACGTTTTCTTTGTTTAATTCCATAGGTGACATATCATACCCTCGTTCTAATTCTTCGGAAAGAATGGACTATTATCTCTGGTGTTTGCAGTTACACAGTTTTGGTGTCTTTCTCGTTCGATGAGTACTCATCTCTTACAAATTGTTCCTCCCAAGCATTCGCTGCAAATCCTTTTAGACAAATAGGCTGATTGCAGAATGAATAAGAAAATTATTTTCGTTCAAGAAATGAATGGGAAGACAAATTGTGACAGATTCTGCTGTTGAGGAGTTATCCAAAGCAAAAGCCCTACTCCAAGAGGGAAATTATGGGAAATCACTTGACGTAATTCAATCTCTTCTTGATGGGAAAAAGTTCGATAATCCACTTATGACATTAGAATTATTGATTCTGAAAGCGGAGGTTTGTTGGCGTTCTGGTCTACTTGATGAAGGATTTGAAACCATTAAAGTTGCAGAAGAAATCTTCAATTCATTAGAAATGAAACCGGAGCAAGAAGAATTAGAGACGCATCGGTTGAAGGCTTCCTTTTTTTCTCAAGCGGGAATAATTCATTGGTACAGAGGAGAACTGGAAAAAGCGGAGATGTATCATCGACAATGTTTGGAATTGAATAACATTCTCGGGGATAAAGATGGTATTTCGAAGGCGCTTAATAATCTAGGACTTGTGTTTTGGTCAAAGGGCAACTTGGAGAAGGCTGTCGAATACTACCACAGAAGCCTTTCAATCTGTCAAGAAGCAGATGATGAACAAGCAATGGCTAGAGTTTTGAACAATCTTGCTAATATCAGTGCTTCACAGGGGGAACTCGATCAAGCTTTGGAATTTCACCGAAGAAGTCTGTCAATCAAAGAACGAATTGCGAGTAAGCAAGATGTAGCTATGTCACTGATTAACATAGGAGTTACTTACAGATTGAAGGGAGACCTTAACCAAGCGAAAGAATATTACAACAGGAGCTTAGCAATCCAAAATGATCTCAGCATTGGACCAGAGTTCGCTCTTGCAATGAATAACCTTGGTGAAATATTCAATCTGCAAGGTGAGTTGGATACCGCTTTAGATTTCTATCAGCGTAGTTTGTTAATCTACGAAAATATGGGCAACATGGAAGGGATTGCTCTAAGTCTTACTAATATTGGAGATATAAACAGTAGAAGGGGAAGTCCTGAAATTGCACTGGAATACTACCAACGAAGTTTAACCATTTCAGAAGATATTGGGAATGCTCACCTGATTTCTACAATTCTGACAGAGCTAGTAAAACTTGCTTTAGAAGATAACAATTCAGTAGCAGCGAGAGATTACCTCTCAAAGCTTGAACAAGTCACAAGTGAATCAGACAGCAAAGTAGTATCTCAACATTATCGTCTATCCAATGCTCTTATTCTTAAAAAGAGTGGGAGAGTACGTGACCGTGTCAAGGCAGAGGATATTTTTGAACAGATTATTGAGGAAGGAATGACTGATCAGACTGTAACTGCTGAAGCAATGATACATCTTTGCGATCTGTTATTAATTGAGTTAAAGGCGACTGGAGAAGAAGAGATTCTGGTGAAGGTAAAAGGATTGACTCAACAACTAGTAAGTATTGCTCAAGAACAGGCATCACATCCGTTGATTGTTGAAACTTACCTCTTGCAATCAAAATTAGCTGTTGTTGCATTTGAATTCAAACAAGGGAAAGAACTGATGGAACGGGCAAAGGAGTTAGCTGACGAAAAGGGACTGTACAAATTGGCACAAATCGTAGACAATGAAATCAAGATTCTACAACACCAGCAAAAGCAATGGGAAACCGTTCTTGAAAAAAGTCCCTCAAAGCAAGAGATGGTCGATCTGACAAATCTGAATGAATTACTAGAGCGTATGGTCCAAAAGACTGTCGAAACTCTTGGAATAGAATCTGCAACAAAGCAAATTCAACCAAAGTACGAATTAATCCATCAAGATTCATTCGCTGATGTCAGTAAAACTGAGAAAAGTAGATTCATTGTAGGTATAGCACAAGTTGGCCTTTCTCAAGGTGGTGACATCCTGAATGAACTCTACGAAGAAAAAGTGAATGGTCTCATTGGACTACGAGATGAATCGATTGAACTCACGAGAACCAAGATAAAAGAAATGATCTCAAAAGCACATTCGGAAGGGGTGAACATTCTCATATTCCCAGAGATGAGTATCGACCTCGGATACAAGCAACTCCTGGATGATGTGAAGGAGCTTGCAAGACTCTATGAAATGATTATCATTCCAGGATCATTCCATGACCTAGAGTCCAAAGGAAATCTTTGCAGAGTTATTGGACCGAATGGGATTCTATGGGAGCAAGAGAAGCACATACCAGCAATTATTCACATCGACGGAAAGAGATTCATCGAGAAAATTGAGAGCTCGACTGGGTATAAGAAGACAATCATATGTGGAACGGAATACGGCAGAATTGCTATCACAATATGTCGTGATTTTCTTGATATGGATTTACGAGTAGAACTGAAAAACTCAGAGCCACCCGTTGATCTCATCATAAACCCAGCGTTCACTCCAGTAACAGCTGACTTCAAGGCCGCCCATTTTGATGCTAGGAGGTCAATCTATGCGTACTGCTTCTTCGCGAATATCGCTGAATTTGGTGATTCACTCATTTATACTCCTGAGAAAGAACGCATTGAGAGGGCGTTGCCAGCAGGTGAAGAGGGACTTATCCTAAAAGATGTAGATCTCTTTCAGTTACGTTCTGAACGAAAGAAATGGGAGAAACATCAGCTTTCGCAAAAATCTTTCATTCAGAGCACTAGAACTTGATTCATCATCGATTGCATCTCTGGATTAAGACTGATTTCTACGTTTTATCATGAATATCTGTAATACTACAGGATAGGAAATAAGTGAAATCTAACGACCTTTATGTCGCAACCGTTCTGAAACTCGCATTAGAATATACGCCAAAAGTCCCCACACCAGTGTATTTACTACGGACCGGATCACAAGGATGGAAGAATCCCTCAATGCAGAAGCACCTGGTTGAATAATTGACGATGCAACAGGCATACTATCAGGATAGGCAATCGTCAGAGCAAGTGTGGAGATCATCACCACCACTGTCACTATGTCCCTGTATCCCCGAGAGTCAAGAGCTGGTCTATTGAGTGGCATACGATAAACTCGATAGATTTTCTATTAACTATTGTTATTTAGTTGTTTTTTGATTAATTCAGAGTTCCTTCTTGGCATAGATGTATTCGTGATTCTTATCGCCAATAATGCTCACTTGATTCCACTTCAGAAGTGCAAGTAGATTCTCGAGGATAAACTCCTTCTCTAGCTTCGTTGCTTTTGCAATTTCTGTAATTGTTACTGGAGCTCCTTCTAGTTCTTGCAAGATGATATTCCTGTAAATCTCCTCGCTGATAGTCTGTTCCATCAGATCTCCGAGTCGCTCCTTAGTTAGATCACCTCGCTCAACAAGTACATCTCCTTTCCCGATTAACCATCTCAAACGTTCGCTAGAGAACGCCTCTGAAGCAGCTTCCAACTTACTAAGATTCGCGCTTTCTTTGGTCATTACTTACCACTCCCATGTGTTACCGAAGGCTGAAGAAACGCTTCCACCATCGCTATAATTTGTTCATCAGTGCTATGACGCATCGTTATCGCACCACTTGGACACGCGGCAGCACACGTTCCACATCCGTGACATTTTGCTTCTGTGACAAAAGCTGTTGGGGGATCAGTTGTTGTCCCCATAGCAATTGCACTATATGGGCAAGCAGTGACACATGTGTGACAAGAAGAGCATAACGTTTCATCCACAAAGGACACAGTCGATTCAATCTCAACCATTTTCCGAACCATTAAAGAAACAGCTTTTACAGCTGCTCCACTCGCTTGTGTCGTAGCATCTGTTGTATCCTTGGGGGATTGTGCCGCGCCAGCAATCATAACGCCAGCAGTGTGAGTTGTAAGTGGAGCTAGCTTAATGTGTTCCTCATTGTAAAAACCATCCGCAGAACGTGTTAAACCAAATAACTTACCAACTTCTTCGGAGGTCTTTGGAGGAACCATGGCAGTCGTCAATACAATCATCTCAGGCTTGTATTCCATATTAGTACAGCATAAGAGATCTCTCCATCTCACTACCAGGGTATCGTCTTCTATTGTGACCTTTGGTTTCCTCTTACCAAATTTTGAAAATACAACATGCTTGGTCCGAGCCTTCCGATGTATTTCTTCATGTCCTCTGCCGAATGTACGCATATCATCATAGAGTATCAAAACTTCATCGGTCTCATCATGAATATCTGCCGCAGCTTTTGTCATTGCAGTACAACAATATCTAGAACAATGAGCGTGACCTAGGACACCTTCTTCTCGGGAACCTACGCAACCGATGAATAGGATTGACTTTGGAGGTTTTCCATCACTCGGCTTGAGCAAGGGACCATTCCTTCGCATCGTCTCAAATTCAGCAAGAGTGATAATATCCGGGTTCGTTCCATAACCATAGTATCCTTCAGGTTCGAAAGGTTCAAATCCTGTAGTAACGACGACTGTTCCAAATATGTGATCCGTTTCTTTTCCTGTTTTATTGTTTTTAATCTTAACTTCGAAGCTTCCGATATGTCCGTCTAAGTCAACAACCTCTGAGTTAGTCAGCATTGTTACGTTATCGAGCTTACTTGCTTCATTGACTAATCGATCAATAACTTCTTGTGCATTCTCATTATCTGGGTACATTACGGAGAGATGCTTGAGAAAACCACCGAATTTATCCTCTTTTTCCACTAGTGTTGCCTTGAAGCCTCTAGAACCAATACCCACAGCAGCTCTCAGTCCTGAAGCGCCTCCACCGACAATAAGTGCGTGAGGCTCTATGGATACAGTCTTGATCTCAAGAGGCTCTAACAATGCAGCTCGAGCTACAGCCATACGCACAAGATCATCAGCCTTCAATGTGGCTTTCTCGGGCTCACGAGCATGACACCAACTTACGTGTTCTCGAAGATTGACTTGTTCGTAACAATATCGGTTGAGTCCAGCCTCCTCAACAACTCTTCTAAAGGTAGGTTCATGCATTCGTGGGCTACATGAAGCTACAATAACGCGATTCAGATTTAACAGCTGAATCTTCTCTCGAATCAGAGCTTGTCCGGAATCGCTGCACATGAACATGAAGTCTGTAGAATATTCGACGTTTGGATAATAATTCGCATTCCTTGCTACGCTTTCACAGTCAACCGTTCCAGCGATATTGTGCCCACAGTGGCAAATGAATACACCAATCCTTGGTTCTTCTTCTCCCGCCAATATTATGCACCTCCTTTTGAAAGAGTTATACTCGCTCTCATCGCAGCAGCACTCCCTGCGGCAACAGAATCAGGAATATCTTTTGGAGATTCAGCACAACCTGCCACATACACGCCGGGAATGTTAGTATCAACAGGATTACTCGCAGGATGTTCAATCGCTATGAAACCATCAATTCCAATTTTTATACCGAGTTTCTCAGCCATTTGTTTCATACCTTTTGGCGGAAGAATGCCTGGACATAAGACGACCAGTTCATGTCGTTGGTGAAGAAATTCACTCGTTTCAGTATTCTCAGCAGATATAATTACATCCTGAGTCTTGGAATCCTCGTTGATTTCAGCAACCCTTCCTCGAATGAATTTGATGCCAAAGCGGCTTTTAGACATTTGATAGAATTCTTCAAAGCTCTTTCCGTATGCCCGTATATCAGCATAATAGACAGTCACGTCTTTTACATTATCATGCTGAAGTTCTCTTGCCATGGCTGCGTTCTTAATCCCGTACATGCAGCATACTCTGCTACAATAGGGGACATCATTCTGAACGTCACGCGCGCCTACACATTGGACGAAGCCTATCGATTTAGGAATCTTCCCGTCGCTTAATCTCATAAGATTACCGCCAGTAGGACCACTAGCATTGATGAGTCGTTCATATTCAAGTGCATTAATGACGTTCTTGAATCGGCCATAACCGAGTCGACGATACTTGGATACATCAAAGAGTTCGTACCCAGTAGCGATTACAATAGCACCTGTTGGGATTTCAATCTCCTCGTCTTCCATTGTGAGGTCGATAGCTTCTCTCTCACAGGACTTAACACATAGTTCACATTTAATGCAATTCTCTGAATCAATTGTGTAGACAAGTGGAGTATTCTGTGGGAATCCAATGTATATCGCTTTCCTGTATCCAAGATTCTGATCAAACTCATTCTTCACTTGTACTGGACAATGAGGAACGCATTCTCCACACCCTGAGCATTTATCCTCGAGAACTTTCCTTGCCTTCCTCAAGACTTTCACTCGAAAATCACCAGCCTCTCCAGTAATCTCAGTGACTTCGCTATAGGTCAGAAGTTTGATGTTTGGATGACGTGACACTTCACTCAACCTCGGAGTGAGAATACAAGCACTGCAATCAAGTGTTGGAAATGTCTTATCTAGCATTGCCATCACACCTCCAATCGATGGAGTTTTCTCCACCAATATCACTTGGAAGTTCTGATCTGCAATATCTAGTGCGGCTTGCATTCCGGCAACTCCGCCACCAATTACAAGAGCTGTTTCTGATGGATTCATTGCGCTGTAGTCTATTTTTTCCCCTACGACTGTCATTTTGTAATCCCTCCCGCAGTAATAGGATTAGGTCCTATCTCTCGAATTTTCTCTGTCATCTCTGTTATTCCTTCTGCCCACTGCTGCCCTTCAGAAGCACTAGCCCAGAGAAGCCTCAGTCTTTCTGGATTAAGACCCATCACCTTCATCGCTTTCTGAAGAGCATCAAAGCGAACTTGGGTTCGATGGTTTCCTGTTGAATAATGGCAATCCCCAATGTGGCAGCCTGTCACCATGACCCCATCCGCTCCATTCTTGAAAGATTCAATCACCATCACGGGGTCTATCCGTCCAGAACACATCAATCGGATGACCTTTGCATTTGGAGGATACTGCAGTCTAGAAATTCCTGCCAAGTCAGCACTTCCATATGAGCACCAGTTGCAGGTGAAAGCTACGATATTAGGTTCGAATTTTCCTTCTTTCATAGGACCACCCCTCCTTGCATTCTTACAGCGGCCATTATCTGAGGCATGATTTGTTGCCTGCGATAATGCCGCATATCGATTGCATTGTGCGGACATGCACCAGCACAAGTCCCACATCCTTGACACAATTCGAACATGACCCTACGGTCCTCGCCTTTACCAGTGATTGCGCCATATGGACACATATCGCTACATAGGTCACAATCAAAGCACAAGTCAGTGTTAATCTCAGCGTAGATTGGTTCAACATAGAACTTGCCGGGAGCCATCAAAGCTTGAGCTCCTGCAGCAGCTCCTTTACCATATGCAACTGCCTTGGGTATGTCCATTGGTCCCAGCGTTGCGCCAGCAAGAAATACTCCATCTTGGAAGGAATCAACTGGACGTAGTTTGGGATGAGCCTCCATCAAAAAGCCATACTCTCCTGTTGAGAGTTTCATTTTCCTTGCCAATTCGGGAGTATCATCATTAGGTATGAGTGCAGTTGCCAGAACAACAAGATCAGAAGTTGTTTCTAGGCGCTCACCAGTGTAGAGATCTTCAGCATACACGATTAACGACTTTGTATCTGGAATCTCCTCAATTTCTGAAGGACGCCCTTTGACAATCAATACACCCATTGAACGAGCTCTACGATAGAGACCTTCGTAACCAAGACCATGAGTTCTTACATCCATAGTATAGATAGTTACCTCAATATCAGGGAACTTCTCCTTGAGTTGGATTGCTTGTTTCAGAGAGTTTGCACAACCAATGTAACAACAATAATCCTGCCCGATTCGTCTGTCACGTGAGCCAACACATTGCACAAATGCAACACGTTTAGGTATCTCATGATCTGAGGGTCGCTTTGGTTTCCCTTGTGTAGGACCTGCAGCATTTGTCAACCGTTCAAGCTGAGCATTCGTGATGACATTCTCGAAAGTCCCATAACCGAATTCACGAGTTTCAAGCGGGTCATACGTCTGAAAGCCAGTCGCAACGATGATAGTACCGACATCAAGTTCAACTATCTCATCTTGAAGCTTATGATTTACTGCATCGAGCTTGCAGGCTTCTACACATTTCTCACATTCACAACAGATTCCGCAGCTAAGACAACGTTCAGCCTCTGCGATTGCAACAGCCTCCTTGAATCCTAGCTCGACCTCTTCAAATGTAGTCTTTCGTTTACTCATGCTGAGAGTGGGCATTTCAGGAGCGTATCGAGTTTTGAATGCTTCTTCATCTACGTCGATTTTCTCAATAGGTATCAGAAAATCTTCTCGTCCCTCAATTAGGTCGACCCCACGTAAGAAGCGATCAATAGACTTTGCTGCTTCTTTCCCAGCAGCAACAGCTTCTATTGCAGTGCCGCCACCACCTAAAACAACATCGCCTCCACCGAAAACCCCCTTCATATTGGTTTGCAGGGTGACAGGATCTACCTCTAGACTGCCCCACTGTGTTGGTTCAAGTTTGGTTAATAGTGCCTCTGGAGTAACTCCTTGACCAATTGCCATAATGATATTATCAACAGATATCTTAAACTCCGAGTCGGGTATTGGAACTGGTCGCCTTCTGCCTGATTCATCAGGAGCCCCTAGCCGCATTCGTATGCATTTCATACTTGAAACAAGTTTCTCCTTTGTATCGATCTCAATAGGTGTCGCAAGGAATTCAATCTGAATTCCTTCGTGTTCAGCCTCATCAATCTCGCTTGGGATTGCAGGCATTTCTTCACGAGACCGTCGATAAACAATTGTGACTTTCTTGGCTCCCAAACGTTTAGCTGTTCGGGCAGCATCTATCGCAGCATTCCCTCCTCCGATAACAGCTACCTTTTTTCCGATATTTACTGTCTTTCCACTATTAACCTTATCAAGAAACTCGATGGCAGATAAGACACCCTTGGTATTTTCACCCTTGATATTCATCATACGACTACTGGAAGCACCAGTGGCAACGTAGAATGCCTTGAAACCTTGCGCTTTCAATTCAGCAATAGATTCGACCTTCGTCCCAGTTTTGATTGTGACACCCATTTGTTTGAGAATACCTATCTCATCTCGAAGAACATCCCTAGGAAGACGATACGCAGGAATGCCCCATCTTAAAAGACCCCCTGCTTCTTTTCGAGCCTCAAAGACAGTTACAGAATATCCATCACGAGCTAAATCGTAGGCACAAGCAAGTCCAGAGGGACCACCACCCACAATTGCTACAGGTTTCTTCGCCTTCTTTTTATCGGGTACTATTGGATCAATCTTGATTCCACCATTATCCCGCTCGTAATCTGCCAAAAATCTGTGAAGGTTTCTGATACTAACAGCTTGATCGTACTTTCCGCGCTCGCAATCTGCCTGACAAGGATTAGTACAAATCCTACCTAGTGTACCTGCGAAGGGTGAGTTTTTGCGATAAATCTCAAGAGCTTCATCATACTTCTTCTCTTTGAGTAATGCTAAGAAAGCTTGAACATTCACATGAGCTGGGCACGCAATCCTGCAAGGTGATGTTCCCCTCTTGTCAATAGTGTATTTGTTAGGAACAGCTTGAGGAAATGGTCTATACGCGGCTCTCCTTTCACCCATTCCAAACTCATATTCATTGGTCACACTTACTGGACAGACAGTTGCACAATCGCCGCATCCATTACACTTCTCTGTGTCAATATATCGTGATTTCTTTCTTACATTCAAATGGAAATTACCGACATACCCTTCTACATTATCTAATTCACTATAAGTCATGAGATTGATGTTAGGGTGCTGTCCAACTTTCGACATGATGGGTCCTAGAATACAAATTGCACAATCATTTTGTGGGAATACTTTATCCAGTAATGCCATTTGACCGCCTATAGTAGGGCGGCTTTCAATAAGGGTAGTTTCAAATCCTGCATCTGCAAGGTCAAGAGCCGCACTAATACCCGCCACTCCTGCTCCAATTACTGCAGCTTTCTGTATAACATCAACTGCTTTCCGCTCAAGAGGTTCAAGATATTTTGCACGCTCAACAGCCATGCGTACAAGTGTTTTTGCTTTTTCTGTAGCCAATTCATGGTCATCCATGTGGACCCAACTAACGTGCTCTCTGAGATTGACTTGGTCGTAGAGATACCTATTCAACCCAGCTTCCTCAACACATGCTCGAAACACTGGTTCATGAGTTCGGGGAGTGCATGATGCAACAATTACCCGATTAAGATTCAATTCCTTGATTTTTTGTTTGATATTTGCTTGGCCGTCGTCGGAACAGGTAAAGAGTAAGTGATCAGAGTGTGCGACGCCAGGCAATGTACCAGCATACTCTGCAACACTCTCACAATCAACGGTTCCTGCTATATTCAAACCACAGTGACAGACAAATACACCTATTCGTAGATCAGATTCAGTCATCTACGACCACCTCCCATTATTTTAGCGACCAATTTATCGGTCTTCACAGTATGCATGTCTAATCCTAATTCTTCTGGTGAGTATCCAAAACCTAAAGCAATAAGTTGTGGAAAATGGACTACAGGAAGGTCAAGATTATTCATTCCGTATTTACGCTTGATTCCCCTCTGACCCATATCATGTTGAAGATGACAGAGCGAACAGACAGTTACAATTCCATCCACTCCAGCTTCGTTAACATCAACAAGACGTTCGTGAAGAATATCATCTGCAAGATCATCCTGTACTCCTCGTAAAAGGCCTCCACAGCATCTATGACGACCCGCATATTCAACACTATTGATACCGAATGGCTCGAGAAGTTCGTCTGCAAAGGTTGGTCTTTCAGAATATTCTATATTCAATAACTCGTGTGGCTTCAGCATGTGACATCCATATCGAAGACCAATGGAGATACTACTTAGATCTCGTGTGGAATTTCTTTGTAATTCATCAATGCCGATTTCTTTGTAAAGGAACTCTAATAGATGACTAGATTCTACTTTTCCTTCATAATGCAGACCCACTCTTTGCAATATGTCATCAATTCGTTCACGCAAATCAGGGTAATGTTCTAAAACATGATTCACTCGTTTATACGCATGAAAACAACCACTACAAGGAGTGATGAGATCAAGTCCCATTTCTTCAGCTTTAGCAAGATTCCTTGCAGCCATAGCGATGGATGTGGTCAAATCAAGAGATTGCATCCAGAACGGTGCACAACAAGTTTCATTGGGTATATCTATTGTTTCAACATTCAAGTGATCGAGAACTTTCCTTGTTGACGCCTCATACCCAAGTAGCGACCTTCGTGTTGGGATAAGACAGCCCCAGGCTATTGCCTTCTTCATTCTGTTTCAACCTCCTTCTTAGTATTTGATTCAATCACTTTTATCAGACCACCAGCTTGCATGATTTTACCTAGCTGCTCAATGTCGGGATCTTGAATTGGTGGTAGTCCAAGTTTTTCACGCATTTTGTCTACGACGGACGTCCTCGTG
>CAZMBV010000043.1:12176-15813 GCA_964564335.1 uncultured archaeon | reverse complement strand
AATAGTTCGTTCATACGACCCCTGTGTTTCTTGCAGTGTGCATGTATCAGAAGTAAAGTAACGGTAGGAATTCCCTCACCTTCCTTTGTTTCTTCCAACGCACTAATATCTCTGTCTGGAAAGATATATCTCAGTCAATGCAAAACACAGTATAGTGACATCATGACAAAGGATAAGATTCTAGCTCACCTCCAATCTCTTTCATCTAGATTTGATGATCCAAAAATTCAGCGACGATTCAAGGATTACAACAAAACAATTCAATTTGTCTTTCCTGATATTGATATGAAGATGTTCATGAGCATTGGTGATGCTGAATTGGTTGATGTTAGAGCGGGAGAAACTAAAGCAGAACTTCAAGTCATAATGGACTCCGCTGTGTTCTTTGATATTATTGAGAAGATTGAGAGCCCTATGGCTGCATATTCTGCTGGGCGATTGAAAACCAAAGGAGAAGTGCCTGACCTTCTCAAATTACAGACACTATTGATCTGATTTGGATCTTTTCTCAATGACCATAGTAACAAGTTCACGCATGCGCACCATTTGACTCTTCACACGTTCAGCTCCATCTTGTGTCAAAACCGCAAAAGTTGTCGGTTTGAGATCAACAAACCTTTTCGATATTCGAATTAATCCCATCTCTTCTAATTTTCTAAGATGACTTGAGAGATTACCAGAGGTCAGACCAAGTTTCTTCTGAAGAACTGGAAATGTCGCGTGCTGAGTGAAATAGAGATAGACAAGTATAGAGAGTCTTGTGGGGACCATGGTTTCACGATCTTCTTCCATTAGACCTACCAATGCAGATAGGAGACTCCCATCAATCTTCAAGTCTATCCCTGTCCTTTACTCTCAAGAAGAAGCCGTTCTGAAGTAATGAGCATATAGATACCGATAATGTAAATTCCACCCATGTCTGTAATTATTAAGAATATATATGCAATCTCAAGAAACATCATCATGGGGATGATGCTAAGAAAGACAACAATTGCGAAATAGAGATACTCACGGGTGTGAAATTTAACATCTGCTCCGCTTCTTGCCCCAATATAGTTTGAGAGGAAACCTACTCCCATAATCACTTGTAGAAACGGTGTGAATAGTTGCACATTTCCTGTTCCAATTGTTGCAAATGATAGGATGACCATTGCAGCAACTAGAATTCCCCAAACAATAATGCCGGATTTTTCGTCATTATCTATTTTCTTTTTCTCAGGGTATGAACTCGTCAGTGGTAATACCAATCTAAATGCGACAATCCAGGAGAACAAAAGACTGAGGGCAACAAATCCCAGATTTACAATGAGTGGGTCTCCTGGTCCGATGATATTTTGCAATGTCATATAGATCAATGTGGCGAAAGATATTCCCCCCGCAATTATGAGATTGACCAATCCAGATACTCTGCGTGCAACCACTAGGGGGTACCTGTCAACAAGGTCAGTAAGCAACAATAGCTGTTTTGCCTTCTCAATCATCTCCTCATTGGATTCGTTTTCTTGGGGATTCATTTAACCACCTCAGTATTAGATAGCAACTTCAACTTTGATAAACCTCCTTAATAAAAAGATGGAGTCCCAAAAAGGACTCCTATTTCGAACCAAACCGTTCGAATAATGCGATTCCCACGATTATGAGAATGATTCCTACAGTAGATACAACCGCAAAATCAAACCATATGATGGTTGATGTGACTGGTGCACCTCTCAGGAAGAGAGTTGTCAAAGCATCTGTGATGTATTTGCTAGGCATGAACTTCGCTAGCGTTTCAGTGACTCCGCCAAGAGGCATGAATGTTCCAAAGAACATCTGTGGCATAATGAAGACGAAGCTGATACCAGTGGCAACATCTGCAGATTTTGAGACAGTTGCAGCAATCAGACCAAAACCAACAGCTACTAGGGAGAATGCTAGAGAGATTAGGAAAGCAAATGCAATCCCTGCTGGTCCAGTAGATGGTCTATATCCAATGGCAAAGGCTGAAGCTAGAACTAATGCTACTTGCACAACTGCAATTAGCATGTTGGAAAGAGTCTGACTGATCATATATTCTGACGAAGATACAGGAGTTGTCCTCAATCTCTTCAAGAGACCTTCATCTCTTTCGTATGTCATTGATTGGGATACAATCATTGTCAAGAAGATTGCAGCGAATGCAAAGAGTCCTGGTGCCATGAAATCAAATTGTGATAGGTCACTTGACTGTACCAAAGCTGGGGTTTCAATCTCAATTGGTAGACCAATTGCAATGTTATCACTACCAAAGATAGTATTCATCAGAACTTCCTGCACAAGAGGAGGTACGGCTGAAACTGCCATTAGTGATCCGCTATCAACATAGAGACCAATAGATGAGTTGGTCCATGAGCTTGAATCAAATGGGGCTCCATAATACGATTCAATGCTATCGCCAAATCCTTCAGGTAGAACAATGAACGCATCTAGATTCCCTTGAAGGAGTGCAGCTTGTCCAGTAGCATTGTCTTCGAAATTATGAACAACAAAAACATCAGAGTGTGTTAAATTGCCGACAAATGCATTAGCCCATTCAGTTTGAGGTCCTGTTGTATCAAGATTTAGTACTCCCACTTCGAAACTTGTTGTGCCTCCTCCTCCAATTCCTCCAAATGCTAATCCAAAAACGAAAGTTAGTACAATTGGAAATACAAGGAGAAGAAAAAGAACTGCAGGTTCGCGTGTGGTCTTCTTGATGTCCTTCTTTGTCAATGCAAGAATTCTTCGCAGATTCATTCTAGAACTCCTCCCTGAGTTTTTTGCCTGTCAATTTTAGAAAGACCTCTTCCAAGTTCTTTGCGTGATGCTTCTCCATCAGACCAGTTGGAGTACCAAGTTCGATAAGCTGACCTTCGTCAATGATAGCAACTCTGTCACAGAGTTCCTGTGCTTCTTCCATATAGTGAGTAGTAAGGATGATTGCTTTGCCTTGGGTCTTTAACTCTCGAATGAAATCCCAGACTGCATGACGGGATTTTGGATCCATAGCGACGGTAGGCTCATCAAGGAGTGCTATCTTTGGGTCACTGATTAATGCCATAAGCATGCTGACCCTCCGAATCATTCCTCCACTGTAGGTCTTGGCACGTCTTTTGATATGGTCCTCCATACCAATTTTCTCTACTAGGGTCTTGACACGCTCTCTAAGGACATCCTTTGGTACAAGATGCATCTCTCCCATGAGAGTGATGTTCTCTTCTCCGGTAAGATGTGGATAGAATGCAGGTTCTTGAGGACAGACACCAATTACTTTTCGAATATTATCTGGATCAAAGACCACATCATATCCATCAACTGTTGCTGACCCATCCGTGGGTTCTAATAAAGTACTTAGTACATTGATTGCTGTACTCTTACCAGCTCCATTAGGTCCAAGGATACCAAACAGCTCACCCCAGCCAATCTCGAGGCTGAGATTATCTACTGCAGTGATATCATCGAACCGTTTTGTCAGATTAATTATCTCAATTGCAGATTCAGACATAATATTTCACAAGTATTCATGAGAATAGAATGAATATAAGAGGTGGACAATCTTTGAAGTGCATCGTAGTTTGCGCTACAAACTGGCCTCGATGAATGTTTAAGGCGAGAAATATTATAGAACTCATCTGGATTG
>CAZMBV010000043.1:0-12076 GCA_964564335.1 uncultured archaeon | reverse complement strand
TCTTCAGGAAATGCTAGTGTCAGAGTAGATGACCATGTTGTAATTACTCCGAGTTCGATACATTACACCGAGATGAAAGTTGAAGACATGGTTGTGATTGATCTAAATGGTGAAGTCATAGAAGGAACAAAAAATCCAAGTATAGAATGGCAAATGCATCTTGAACTGTATAACAATCGTTCTATTGCAGGTGCAGTTGTTCACAGCCACAGTATCTATGCTTCCGCCATGGCAGTACTGAATGAATCACTTCCACCAATTATTGACGAAACAGTCCCCAAGTTAGGTTCACACATTAGAGTTAGCAAGTATGCAATACCTGGCACAAAACAGCTTGGAGTAAATGTTGGCCAAGCCATTGAGGAACGGAGTGCAGCGTTGATAGCTAATCACGGAGCAGTGTGCATTGCAAAGACTCTGGAGAAGGCGCTTCACTTGGCTATAGTTCTTGAAAGAACTTGTAAAATTTACATGATATCAAAACAAATAGGAACTCCCAACCTTCTTCCAGATGAAGTAGTTGAGGATGAGCAAGACCTCTGGGAAATGATGAGTGGATACTGAATGTTTGGATATTCTGGTAAAATTCTAGTTGCAGATCTCTCCAAAAGGGAAATTAGTACACTCCCTATTGATGAAAAAATAACCTCAAAATTCCTTGGAGGCAGCGGCTATTCCAGTCGGTTACTCTATGATTTGATTGATCCCAAAGTAGACCCTCTTGGTCCTGGCAATATGTTACTATTCATGACGGGCCCTTTGACTGGAACCTCTGCTCCGAGTACAGGGCGTCATGTTGTCTGTGGAAAATCACCCATCACTGGACTATGGGGCGAATCTCATTCTGGAGGTCATTTTGGTGAAAGAATTAGAGCTTCAGGATTTGATGGAATTCTAATCAAGGGGACATCAGGCACCCCAGTGTTTCTCCAAATCAACGATGGAGAAGCTGAGATTCTGCCTGCTAATGATTTGTGGGGAATGTCAACATCAGAAACCCAGGCAACCTTGAAGAAGAACAATCGAAGAATGCAGGTTGCATGTATTGGTCCAGCTGGTGAAAATCTCGTTAAATTCGCCAGTATTGTTAATGACGAACGAGTTGCTGCAAGATGTGGTCTGGGAGCGGTGATGGGTTCAAAGAAATTGAAAGCAATAACAGTGAATGGTTCCAATGATATTCCTCTAGTATCACCTGATGAATTCAAAGAACTTGCGCTCTCATCTGCGAAGATTCTTGGAGAAGCTATGTCCATGTTGAGCAATCAAGGCACAAACATGTATACCGACATAGGAATGATGTTCAACGATATTCCAATCAAGTATTTTCAAGAAATCGAATTTGATGATGCTGACCTCATCAATGGGAAATCACTGACCGAGATTCTGACTGGTCGCTCAGCATGCTACTCATGTCCTATTGGATGTGGTAGAAAGGTGTCAGTCGCTCAATATGATTTGGAAAATATTGCAGGTCCTGAATTTCAGACAATCGCAGCCTTTGGTCCTAACATGTTAATCTCCGACTTGAAGAAGATAGTACTCATGAATCGGCTTTGTAATCAATATGGACTTGATACAATCAGCTGTGGGAGTACCATTGCTTTTGCTACCTATCTCTGTGATATTGGCAAGGCTGACTATGGATTCACCTGGAATGATCCTGACACCGTGATTAATACAATCCATAAGATTGCAAAACGGAAAGGGATTGGTGACGTCTTAGCAGAGGGGTCTCTTGCAGTAGGTAAGAAGCACAATGCAGAGGAATCTGTTCTACATGTGAGAGGGCTTGAGATTCCAAATCATGATCCTCGTGCTTTCTCTGGTATGACAACGGTCTATACTACAGCCTCACGAGGTGCTACACATCTTGAGGGTGATATGTACTCCGTGGATATGGGTGCTGATGTTCGAGAGCTAGGGATAATTGGTGGTGACCGATTAGAAAATGAAGGTAAAGGAACTACTGCCGCTAGAGCTCAGGACTTCCGAGCATTCTTTGATTCTGTAATCATGTGCCACTTTGCGATTGTTCCACCAAAGACAATCATCTCTCTTCTGAATTTAGCTACTGGAGGAGCGCTCAATGTTGAGGATATTCTCACCATCGGAGCTCGTGCTGTAACCATGAAACGGTTCTTCAACTTAAGGTGTGGACTACGTACGGAGGATGAAAAACTCCCACCTGCTTTACTGAAACCCCATCCTGAAGGTGCAACTGATGATTTTGTACCTGATGTGGATATGCAACTACAGGATTACTACGAATATCGAAAATGGGATAGAAAAACAGGCAAACCGTCTGAAGAGGCTATACAGTCTCTAGATATTGAAGTTAACAGGGAAAATTAAGATTTCAACAGATGCTGTGATTTCATCAGGTCTCTTGTAGGTCCATCTGCTTTGATTTTTCCACTCATTGCATACAACGTTACCTTATTTCGTAGGTATTTTCGGGTAAGAAATGGGTGTTCACCTCGCAAACGATTGTAGATACAGCTATGCAGTTTGGTCTGTTTTACGGATTCATACTGATTGGTTATCTGGTAGCCAGATTATCAGGCAGGGGTAAGGAAGCTAATCACTATCTCAATCTACTCTTGGTCAACATTCTCATACCAATCCTTTTCATCTACACACTTCTCACCGCCGCTCCTGATGCAATTACAGAACTTCCAATCATTGTAGCAATCATCGTTCTTATTCATGTGTTAGGTCCAATATTGATGTATCTTCATCTCAAGAGACGGGACTATGATAATTCTACCAAAGGCGTCTTTTACATCTGTGTTACTTTCAACAATGCATTGTTCATTCCACTTCCTCTTGTGCTAATGTTTGTGGGGCCCATTGGATTACCAATCGTCATCATTTTCTCACTTACACAGATGACTCTTCTAGCCACTCTCGGATCTTTCATGGGTGCAGCTTTTGGAGGTGATAATGGAGGATATAGTAAGATAACAAAAGATGCACTTACCTTTCCCCCATTCATTGCTGCTATAATTGCTGTAATCCTTTTCTTGGTTAATATTCAGATACCTGGCGATGTTGCTTATGTTCTTTCATTTTCCGGTCCAATTACAACTTATCTTGCTTTGATTGCAGTTGGACTTGGTATTGGAGTACGGTTTTCACTAGTTGAGATTCGAGCAGCATTGGAAGTTGTTAGCATTCGCCAAATACTCATACCTATCCTCGTGATCCCAGTAATTATATTCTCTGGACTTTCTCAGTTACCAGCTTCTATTCTTATTCTAGAATCATTGATGCCCCCAGCAGTATTGACAGTAGTCTATGCCAAAAGCTTCAAGCTTGACTCTGAAAAAGCAGCTACCATTGTTACTGTCGGTACGTTGCTTCTTCTTCCAATAATTTTCTTCATCCCGTTTCTATTTGCATAGATTAATGCTCCATCTGAAGGCATATATCAGAAATGCTGAGAGGACTGGTTGAGTTGTATCTACTTTGAGTGAACGCGAATCCGCTAGAGACCCTGAAGATATCAAAGAATCACTCGATGATTTGGTACAAAAGTTGGATCAGGGTAAGACTTCAAGTTCAAGTTGGAGTGAATCGATGGAAGCCAACAACGAGGAATGGGAGCAACTCAAGAGCAAGATCCAGCAGTGCCAGAGAGCGTTGAAGGAGCTAGTTACCAATAAGAAAGCTGGTTTGATCGGATCCGATGAATTTAATGAAAAATATCCACAGTTACAGGATGAACTGCTTGAACTAGAAACAGCAGTCTATAACATGAGACTCGGGACTGACGTCAAATAGAACTTGTCTATTCAGCTCTGGCCCATTGAACTAAGAGGATTGCTTCAATTAGGGCAATAAATCCAAGAACCAAGCTCAGAGCTAGTAAACCAATATTGGTTGTCTGGTCTACGTTACCTCCAGACCTGCCTTCAATTCCAGATATGAGAGCTCCTAGGTTGTACGTCATCATTGAGAAATAATCTGCTGGATAGTAGACAGTCTTCCACCAAATAAGAGTGCCTCCATAATCCGCTTGTAATTGATATGCAAACTCTCCACCAGCTTGAACTTGAGCTACATCAGAACCGAGGATTAACTGGTCGGACCCATTACGTAGAGCTGTCTGCACCTCAAGTAACATTGATCCTGATAATGTAATATCTTCAACTTGGAGCACTGCATCACACTGAATCCCAAAAGATTCAGCAACGTATGCTTCTGCAGGAGTCACTACAATTGCGCGTAGTAGTGAGAACTCATGCATCGAGTCAAGGTTTGATATCAGAGACTTAAGATTCTCCATCTTTTCCACAAAAGTAGCAAAATTAGCATTCCAATTATCCACTCGAGTTGCATCCAATCTTGATAATGCCAGTCGAGTTGCATTGGCTATAGCTAGTGCATTCTTTGGCAGTAACCAATATGCATGTGGATTACCCTGGTTCGAGTGTTCTCCTTGTTGGCCACCCGGCATCGGTGATAATTCTGCACCATAATCTATGTAGTCCTCCCAAGCATTATCATTTTGAAATGAAATAAAAGGGGTGGAGGTACGATTAGCTAATTCCTTTTCCCATTCAAAATGCCCTGTCACCACCAGTAGGTCTGCGGTATCAGCTCTCGCTATTATCTGAGGGGTTAGTATAAACGCGTGAGGATCAGATTCTTGCTCCAAAAGGACTGTAGTATTGACTAATGAACCTCCAATATCTTCAACAATACCTGCTAACGAATCAACAGATACTGCCACATTGTGAACTGGTTGAACCTGTGCGTAAACTTCTACTGTCAGACCGCTCATGATGAGAGGTAGTACCAACAATGCAATTGGAATCAGAACAGCTTTCTTCCTATTCACGAATTTTCACCAAAACCTCGGACGGTCGAAACTCTCGACCAAGTAAACTCCTGTAAAAATAAATTATTAAGGATTGCGAAATAGTTACTAACTTAGAACTACTAGAGGTATTGTATATGCCAATTGTTGCTGTATCAATGACCGATGAAGATCTTAAAGAGTTAGAATATCTTCAAAATGAAGGGAAATTTTCAAACAGATCAGAGGTTGTCAGACACGCAGTACAATCTTTGATGTCTGAGCATCGAAATGTTGAACGCGCTCAGGGACAAATTACTGCTGTTATTACTGCCGTCTACTACAAGAAAGGGCAAAGCCACAACATTAGTTCAGTACAGCATGAATACCGAAAATTCATTGCAGCAACAATTCATGCTCACACTAGTGATGGTTACTGTACCGAGGTAATGATTTTGACTGCTGCTGCTGAAAAAGTCCGAGAATTTCTCAAAAAACTGCGGTCCCAGAAGAAAGTTATGAAGGTAGATATCAATCTTGCAGGAGGTGGAAAATGATGGCTGCAATCCCTTTACTTCAGGTTCATGATTTAGCAGTACGCTATCCGAATGGTGAACTTGCACTACATCATGTAACCTTTGAGATTAAATCACCTAGTTTCATGGCTATTATTGGCCCCAATGGATCAGGAAAATCCACTCTCATCAAGACTTCCCTTGGTCTCATTAAACCAACACGAGGATCCATTCAAGTGATGGGCTATGATTCACAGAAGAAATCCGGGAAGATTCGAAAATTAGTTAGATATGTTCCTCAACGAGATAGTATCTCCCTTTCAGTCCCAATGAAAGTCAAGGATATTGTCTTGATGGGTAGATTACTCAAAAAACGCCCACCGCGATTTGCTACTTCCAAAGACGTTGCAGCTGCAAAGGATGCACTCCAACAAGTGAATATGGAAGAGCTATGGGAACGGCCATTTCCAGAACTCTCGGGAGGACAAAGACAAAGAGTCTTAGTTGCTAGAGCCTTAGCGAGTGAAGGGTCCATTCTCGTACTAGATGAACCTTTGGCGGGTACTGATGTTGAGAGTCAGAATCTCATCGTGAACGCGCTGGATGGATATCACAAAGAGAATGATGTGAGTATAATCATGGTGACTCATGATTTGAATCCGATTCATACTCTCGTTGAAGATGTATTACTCCTCAAGAACACAGTAATTGGTCTTGGTGAACCTTGTAGCATCATGGACCCTGAATTAATTAAGAAAGTGTATGGGCCGTCTGCTAGGATTGTCGAACACTCGGGGCATCGATATTGCATGACACATGACTCAGGAATTGATCGCCATGATTGATATCATCCAAATAATCATTGAGAGTCCTTTTATTCAAAGAGCATTACTCGGAGCTCTTTTGATTGCTATTATTGCAGCTGCAAGTGGAACTTTTCTTGTCTTCAGAGGGCTCTCATTCATGGCTTCTGGCGTAGCACATGCGGCTCTTGGTGGGACCGCATTGGGAATTTTCCTTCAGTCCTCCGGGCTGGTTCCTTGGTTTGATCCGATATTGGGAGCAGTCCTGTTTAGTGTACTAGTTGCTGCATTCACTGGGTATGCAGGTGAATCTGGGATTACCCAAAAAATGGAAGTAGCTGTAGGGGTTTCTTTTGCATTATCTATGAGTATTGCTGTCTTTTTGATGTACTACATTCCTCCATACAAAGTACCTCAGATATGGGGATATTTGATTGGAGATATACTTCTCCTCAACAATTTAGACATCACCATGCTTGGGAGTACAACGCTATTACTAGCAGTTATCACATTGATGTTTAACAAAGAGTTTGTCTATGTGAGTGTTGATATGGAAGGATCAACTGCGCAAGGAATGAACGCTCGAGGATACCACTATCTAATGCTCATTGTTTCTGCATTAGCTATTGCATTAGCAACAAAGGCAGTAGGAGCTATCCTTGTTTATGCAATCATGGTGGCTCCCGCAGCTGCTTCAAATGAATTGGTAAAATCTGTACGTGGTGTAATTATATCGGTCTTCCTTATCGCTCTAATCGCAGAACTAGCTGGGATTGCGACATCATTTGTTCTATATATATCTCCAAGCGCGGTTGCAGGAATCCTTGCAGCTCTTTCTTACATTCTTGCACTTCAGATTAAACGAGTAAGAGAGAGAGTTGATACAGATATTGATGACCTAGAATTAGCTCCTGACGATTTGAAAGCAACTTGGACTCAAGTAGTAGATCATGACCATGACGATTAATGCGAACGTTGATGACGGCCAATTCTATTAGACGACATTTATTCTGTCGGTATGTTTAAGAGTGAACCGTAAATTCTCGAATTCCAAGGTCGGTGTGAACAACAGTGAGTGATGATACCCCAGACAGAAGCGAAATGATACGATCTACAGTCATAACAAGTATTCTCACGGCTATATTCATGATTATTGGGCTCACGTTATGGGCTTGGTCTTCTCTCAATGAAGATGAAAT
Source organism: uncultured archaeon (assembly GCA_964564335.1). Taxonomy (GTDB): domain Archaea; phylum Asgardarchaeota; class Thorarchaeia; order Thorarchaeales; family Thorarchaeaceae; genus SMTZ1-45. Next base: position 4,755 of record CAZMBV010000043.1, on the reverse strand, counting down.
AAGTCCAATTGATTTGCTTAACGACATCAACCCTTTCGTTACAGTTCTGATTGAGTCCTTGACAATGCTTGGTGTATTCATCTTTCTCATAGTATCCGTGATTAATCTGAGATTGTTTCTCTCAGAGGTTCGTGCCGGTTGGGTCGAAGTCATATCAGTATTCATACTTATAGTAGCTATGGCTTGGCTGATGTTCGGAGCCGCAGTTGGAGGAGTTACCGCAATACTCTCCCTGGGGTTTGTAGTATATCTATACTTACTACAGGAATGATCTATTCACCTCTATTCCAAAACAGATACAATTTCAGGAGTACACCATAAGCTTTATGTGGCTAGGTCGGCGAATCCGATTAAGCCTAGAGGTAGTTGTGCCCTTGGCTGCAATTTGGGAGTCTGCATAACTCCTTGGAACTGTTAGGATATACCCACTTCGTGAGGTTCTGACTTCCAATGAGTTCTTTAGATTTCCTGGAGGAATACATTATGTTTGGAATATCTGGACAGGGCTATGATATGAGTACAAGCATCTTCAGCCCTGATGGAAGAATATTCGCGGCAGAGTATGCAAAGAAAGCAGTTGAGCTTGGTGAAACCTCGATTGGTGTTCTTGTTGATGAGGGTGTAGTCCTTCTAACAGAAAAAAGAGTTCAACCACTACAAGAACCTGATAGTGTTGAAAAGATATCAAAAATTGACGAACACATTGGTGTTGCTACTGCAGGTCTGATGGCTGACGCTAGAAAACTCATCTATGAGGCTCGTATTAAGGCACAATCCTACTGGTTAACTTATGAGGAACCAGTACCAGCAGAAGCTGTTGCTGAACATATATGTGATAAGAAAGCTGAGTTTACACAGGGTGGTGGTGCGCGACCATATGGAGTTGCAATGATTATCGGTTCTGTTGATCATGACAATAAACCTCGACTCTTTGTTACCGACCCTGTTGGAACATACTGGGGATTCCTCGCTGCAGTAATAGGTAAAGGCACAGCAAGAGCAGGAGACTATCTTGAGAAGCATTATGCAAGGAACAAGTCACTCTCTGATGCCGTTAAACTTGCTCTAGCAGCTCTTCGTGAAACTAGTGAGAAGGATCTAAATTCAGACAATGTTGAAATTGCAAAGATACCTGTGAGCACCGGAAAGTTCCAGAAGCTGACTAGAAATGAGATTGAGGGATTTCTAAATCCCCCTAAGACCAGCAAGAAGGAGTAGGAGTTGACATAATATGACGGGTGGTGGCGGTTCAGGTGGCGGTGGCTCAGGTAAGAAATCTGGTGGTAAATGGGTTGAATTAGACGCAGTCGTCATCGGCATAAACAAAGGTCATCTTCGATTCGAGATCTTTGTCGACCCAAACTTGGCATTTGATTATCGGCGTGGTGAAGATGTACCAATTCAAGAAATTCTCAAATCTTACGAAGTATACGAGGATGCGAAAAGAGGAGAGCATGCTACTGACAGTCTTGTCAAGGATGCTTTCGGATCAGATGATATTTTTGATATTGCTCCAGAAATAATTAAACAAGGAGAGTTTCGATTATCACATGAGCAGCGTTTGCAGCTTGTTGAGGAAAAGACCGAAACAATCATTGAACACATTGCGAAACGTGCAATGAATCCACAAACTGGTCATCCCCATCCCCCAGATCGCATTCGACAAGCAATGGAAGAAGCGAAAGTTCGTATTGATCCATTCATCAGTGTAGATGAACAAATTCCAAACGTAGTAAAATCTCTCAGAGTTATTATTCCAATTTCCTTTGAGAGTGTGAAGCTGCAGATCACAATCCCCGCCACATATGCTGGGAAAGGATATAACATGGTTGCTAATGCAGGAGTCATCAAATCAGAATCTTGGAATTTAGATGGATCATGGAGCGGCTTACTCGAGCTACCTGCACAAAAGAGACAGGAGCTCTATGATGACCTGAATAGTCTCACGAAAGGGCAAATCAGAATAGAGGTCGTTAGATAATTGAGACCTTAACAATAAGAATTGAAGATTAATAACATATTATAGAAGGGAACGATAATTGGCAGTATACTTTCAAAAACGTGAAGTCGTAGTACCCGGGCAATTGCTTGCAGAAGGCAGGTATCGTCCGTCATTTGGAACATACGATGAGGGCGGAAAAATATATTCATCTCTTATGGGATTGGCCGAGCTCAAGGGTAACACAGTAAAAGTTGTTGCACTTGACGGTGTTTATATCCCAAAGGAAGGTGACTTGGTCATTGGCATAATCAAGCTAGTGGCTGGAAATAATTGGAAAGTCGATATCGGAGGTCCTTACGGTGCATCACTACATGCAAATAATGCACTAAGAAGACCTTACTCCGATGACATATCTGAATACATGGATATGGGTGATGTAATATCAGCAGAGGTTTCTGCTTTTGATAGACAGAGTGGTCCATTTCTTTCAATGAAAGGTAGAGGTCTTGAAGTATTAGAGGGTGGAATGGTTCTCGAAGTAAGCCCAGCAAAGATACCACGAATCATCGGCAGAAGAGGATCAATGATCAACATGATCAATGATCACTTGAGAATTGATTCAGTTGTAGGTCAAAATGGAAGAATTTGGATAAAGACTTCAGATGTTGAAAAACTAAGGTTAGCAATCAAAGCCTTCAGAATGGTTGAAGCTCAGGCACATACATCTAATCTCACTGATAGAATTAACAAGATGCTAGCTGAAGAGGTTGCAAAACTGAATAGTTCTGAACCCTCTGAAGAACCAAGTGCAGAAGTTGAGACTGTAGATGAAGAAGAGTTCATTGAAGCAGATACAGTTTCTGAACCTGAGATTAGTGAGGCTCCTGAATCCGAACCAAAATCTGAAGCAGAGCCTGAAGTTGAAGTAGTAGAAATAGAAGAACCAGTTGAAGAAGAAAGTAAACCTGAGGCTTCGACTGATGTTGAAATTGAATCAGAAGATAAATCAGAAAAAGAGGAAGTGAACGAATAATGAGTCCAGAAGTAAAGCCCGATTTTCTAATTAGTCCCGAGGGCTTGAGGGTTGATGGTCGAAGACCCGATGAACTACGACCAATTGAGCTAAAAGTTGGAGTGTTGAAACAAGCAAATGGTTCAGCATCAATCCGACAAGGAAAGACATACATTATTGCAGGGGTCTACGGACCTAGAGAGTTACATCCACGTCACTTAACACTCAATGATAGAGCTTATCTTAGAGTAACTTACAGGATGGCTACATTTTCAGTGCCTGACCGAAAGAGACCTGCTCCCTCAAGGAGGGAAAAGGAGATTTCAATGGTAATTGCTAACGCACTAAAACCTGCATTATTCTTGGAAGAATATCCAAAAGCTGTTGTTGACGTTCATATTATAGTCATTCAGGCTGATGGAGGAACACGTTGCGCAGCAATCAACGCTGCATCACTAGCTTTGGCAGACGCAGGTATTCCAATGAAGAGCTTAGTGCCTGCGGTAGCTGTTGGTAAGGCAGATGGTACACTGCTTGTGGATCTTGGTGATGAAGAAGACAAATATGGTCAGGGTGATGTCCCAATGGCTATCCTGCCACAGACTGGTGAAATAACACTACTACAACAGGATGGCTTCTTTACACGAGAGGAACTTCTTGAAGCAATGCAGATGGGAATCAATTCCTGCAATTATCTACATGAACTCCAGAAAGACGCACTAAAACGTGTTTATGTCAGGAATCCTGAAGATGGTGAAGATACCTTTGATGATGATCTCGAAGCAGATCTCGGAGAATCCGAAATAATGGAGGATGAATAAAATGGGTGACTATACTTCAGAAATAATCAGTCAGATTGATCGTGAGTTTATTCAGGATCTTATTCGTAAGGGTGAGAGAATTGATGGGCGTGCATTCAACGAATACCGTAATATTGAGATTGAAGCAAATGTAGTACCAGCAAAAGCAGAAGGATCCGCATTGGTAAAAATTGGAGATACCAGTGTTGTAGCTGGTGTTAAGGTCTTGGTCGGAGAGCCCTATCCTGACTCTCCTGATGAAGGTGTCACCATGGTGACCGCAGAGATGTCGCCAATTGCTTCACCTCTGTTCGAACTCGGGCCTCCCAAGGAAGATGCCATTGAGTTAGCACGAATTGTTGACCGTGGTGTGCGTGAGTCTGAAACTGTGGATGCAAAAGCTCTCTGCATCGAAGAGGGTAAGAAAGTCTACATGGTTTTTGCAGATGTTTATCCCTTGGAATATGATGGCAATCTTATTGATGCATCATCAATTGCAGTGAATGCAGCGCTTTTGACAACAAAATACCCCGAGATGAAATGGGAAGACAAGAAAGTTGTCGCAACTGGGAACACATTGAAGCTTCCAATCAAAAACATCGCAATCGAACACACTGTTTCAAAGATTGGTGATAAGCTGATAATTGACGCAACTCTGAGAGAGGAATTTGTTCAGGACTGCAGACTTACAATGGCTGTAGACGAGAAAGATAATTTCACTGCTCTTCAGAAGGGCGGTGGTTATGGCCCAATATCACTTGATCTTGTAGATCAAGCAATGGGAATGGCTCTTGATAATGCAAAAGAAATCAAGAACCTAATCAAAGCTGCAGCAAAAGCTGTCGAATAAGCGTTGAAAGATGCTTCTCTCTTTCGGGGAGTACTCTTTCTTTGTTTCACAACGTAAGGCTAATAAGAGAAACAGACGGGCGACTGGTAGGCTCCAGAGCCCGGCCTTGTTTCTATTGTGAAACAAACACTATTACAAGGAGATAATCAAA
>CAZMBV010000042.1:3823-15902 GCA_964564335.1 uncultured archaeon | reverse complement strand
TTGCATCTCTGGTAGCAATAAAAGGATTGCTCCATAGTCATTATCCAGTTTGCAAGAATGAAAGTAGCGCGAAAGAGTGAGCTTATAGGTCTGTTGTAATGCGTTCATACCAACCTTCTTTGTCTGGTGACAAGAATGAAACGACTGTCTATATTTCACCAGTGGAAAAAATCAGACCTAGATAGGGTGTGATACAAAATGGGCTTCCACATACGAAAAGCAGTTGGTAGGACAAATTCTGGTTGATTCTGCTGAAAAATGGGCTAAAAAATAAGAGTTTTCTACAATTTACATGCTTCTTCATGCAAAAGATGACTTGAATCTCGACTTCTTCAAGGAGAGGAACTACAAGATACCTGGATTCTTTATGGAAAAACGATTAAAATCTGTATAATTTTGAGAACAGATTACCACTTTCAAAATGCGCAAAATTTGAGAAGATTATATCCTCTGGGAACTGCAAGATTTTCCTTGATCTTGGGGAGTTTATAGGGTCTAGACAGGATTAGTGGGTATGAGAGCCACCAGAATGTTACGAACCTGGGACAGAAAGAAAGCTGACTTTGTAGAAATTCCAGTGCAACGTTCACTTGATTGTAGCTTAGCCTGTAAGGATTGCAGATATTTCGATGAAAATTCACAGATTTGTCAGGGGGTTGGCTCAACATTTTACGAAAAAAGAGTGCCACACCCAGAGTTTGCACCGAGGGGTAGCGAATGTGAGGTCAGACTGCCGCCCGATCTCCTTTCTTTTGTGCAGTGCTAGATTATTGCAGATAATAGTGACAGGTACCCTAAAGCAAGCATGGAGCATAGGAGAATAAAAACCAATCCACCAAAGACGATTAATGTATCAGAAATTTTCCAGTTTGACTTTCTGAAATATGTTCGATTTTCACTATACCCAAAACCTCGTCCATCCATAGAGATTGACAAAGCTTCAACTCGGGATAGTGAAGAAACCAATAGCGGGAAGAATGTATATTGAATTGTTCTGAGAATCTTCCGTAATCCCCCTACCTCGGGTTGAATACCTCTTGATTTCTGCGCCATTCTTACTATCTGATTTTCCGAGTCGAATAAAGGTAAGAATCTCAAGGCTATGACAAGAGCAAAGCTATACCTATACGGGATTTTGAGGTGAGCCAAGGAGTGAGCTAATAGTGTAGGATCTGTAACTGCAACAAAAAGCATACTTGAAAGAACAACAAGAAGGAATCGTGATGCAATGGATAATCCTCGCTCAATTCCAAAGTCAGTTATTGGCAAAAAAGGACCAAAATTGTTCAGTTGAGGTATTATGAATCCAAGAATTGTTCCATTCACAGTGACAAGAATTTGAAAAATAAAGAGTAAGAGTGAGAAAATAATGATAAACTTGGTACGATTTCGAGAGAGGTTCAAAGATGCTCCACTTATGGGGAAGAGTAGTATTACAATTACTAAAAGGATAGAACTTAGACGCCAACTTGGGTAAATCAGTATCCCTGAAATGATTACAATTAGCATGAAGAGCTTTAACAGAGGATTAACTCTTCCACCATTTTGCATGATTCTTGTCTGATTGGTCATCTAAGAAAGCGCCTCCATCTCAGAATATTCGGTATGTCCGATGTCTTCCAATCGATGTAACACAATTTCTGGAGGACCATCCAAGAGAATTGAACCATTTTCAAAGAAAATCACACGATTACAGTAATTTTTGGCAAAATTTGGATCATGAGTGACAACGAGAACAGCACCATTTGCACTAACTGTTTCTGTAATGATATTCGAAATGAATTCTCGTCCTTCTTGATCTTGGCCAATGAAGGGCTCATCCAATAATAAAATCCTTGGAAAATGAGCTACTGAGGATGTGATATTGAGCCTTCTTTTCTGTCCGTGACTGAGGGAGAAAGGGTTCCTATCCAGAAAGTTACTAAGATTTGCAGAATTCAGAAGATTAGCTGATCTTTCTGTTGACTTCTCATGTACTTCACCTAGAATTTTAGAAGATAGTATCTGTTCTTTCCAGACAGTTCTCTCGAAAATTTGATGATTGGGATTCTGAAAGACAACTGAAATTCTCTTTACAATTTCTTTCCTATCAATATCAGATATTGCTACTCTTCCGAACTCTACGCGCCCGTTATCCGGGTCAAGCAATCCCCCAAGTAGAGAAACCAGAGTTGTTTTTCCAGACCCATTTTCACCCATAAGTGCAATTATTTCTCCTTGATGGATAGTCAAACTGGCATCATGGATTACCTGAATTGATCCATAAGAGAAATTGACTCCTTCCAAGGTGAGTAATGGGGTATCTGAAACTGGTGTTTGTATTTTGGAGGGAATTGATTGTTCAGCAGTTGGTGCCCAATCAGTCATCGCACCATTAGATATTGAAAGAATACGATTGGCTATAGGTCGGATTGTATCAAGATTATGTTCTATGCATAGCACGCCTACATTTTTGTCTTTCAATTCAGTAAGAATTCTTCTGAGTAATAAGACGCCCTTGGGGTCTAAGCTTGCTGATGGTTCATCAAGAATGAGATATTTTGGGTCACATGAGAGCATGGAAGCTATTGCAAGCCTCTGTTTTTCTCCCCCAGAAAGGGTGTGTGTATTACGATTATGAAGATGAAGCGTATCCACAGCTAAAAGAGAAGATTCTGCGAGTTTTTCGATGATTTCGGACGAAAATTCATAATTTTCTGGTCCAAATGCTACCTCATCGACCACTTTCAATGTACAGATTTGGCTGTCTGGATCTTGCTGTACGAGAGAGACCAATCTTGATATCTCTGCAATTGAATAATCACCTGTGTTATCACCATCTATTTTGATTTCACCAGAGAAGTCTCCATCAATACTTCTTGGTATGAACCCAGATAGACACTTAGCTAAGGTAGATTTACCAGAGCCCGTTGGACCAGTTAGTAGAACTACTTCGCCTTGACGAATTTGTAGGTTGACTGACCTTAGAATCTCTGTTTTTCCATCATATGAGAAGGATATATTCTGAGATTCTAACATTATTTTCGCCTAGTATACTTGTAACAAAATTACTTGACGGACCCACATTGAGCCATCATAGTTCCCTGCAATTAACCAGAGACCGTCATTGGTTCTGGTGAGTAGTAATTCTGAGTCAGTTATCACATCGGTGATGTCAAGAGAGATTAAATAACCATCCCGAGCAATAATTTGTACTCCAATTGCTCCAGTTTGTATACTTGCTCGTTGGAGTATTGTACTGAGGAGGACACCTGTGTAATTTGTAGGTGGAATGTGAGTGTAAGCTCCGATAAGTTCAGCCTCGACAGTGACTTCAGAACCTGTAAAATCTTCTAGTGAGAAAGAGAACGGATTGTCAACGAGACCTCTCACTTCACAGGAGTATGGATCTGCGAAAACATTTGCGATATTAGTAGTATAGTAGAGAGATCCCACAGTGAGAAACAAAACAAAAGCAATTGCAGGTAAGTTTCGGTATGCAATTGATTTTGGTGTATTATTTGTAAGAACAGGTTTTGCGCTCTGAAAACCTGAAATTGTACCTGCATCATTCAAGAATTCCAAGGTTTCCCAAGCAAAATATCCTGCAAAGATGATACCTGAACAGAAAGCTAGGATAGAAATCACGAAAATATACAGAAATGGTGCACCTGTGAAATAAAATAACTGTAATACAATGACATTCACAGCAGAAGCGACACCAGCTCCCAACCACCATGTAATTCGAGAACTATCTTTTGGATTTTCGGTATTACCAGCTGCTGAAGCAGCAATATCCACAACAAACCCTTGAACTAGTGATACTACAACTATCACAATACCATGTGTGCTTCCTGTGAACATCTCAATCATGCCTTTGAGTAAACCACCTGCAGTGCCAACACCACGTTTGGGTACAATGACTCGAATCAATACAAGCCAGAATACATGCAGTCCAGCCATGAATTGGCCAGCACCAAATGGTACGCCTAAAGCAAGATTGATGAGATTTCCAAGGTAACCTACGAATGTACTGAGTGCTCCACCTAGCGAGGCAAGAATCGCAATGGTGACAATATCTCGTGTAGATATTGAAGAATTCATCCTGAAATCACCTCAATTACTGACACAAATCTGACCCATCGGGCACCCGCAGATACTACATCACCAGATTCCGAGGTCTGAATTGCATCGGCGTTACTATATCCTCCATCGGGTGGAATCATAACAAGTCGCATACCATCAGCCCAATCAAGAATTGAAGTACCATTATAGGCATAAGAAAGAATCATTGACCCTTGGATTTCATCCCAAGTTGTATTAGGATAGACGTTTGAATAACTGAATTCCTGAGCGTAGCCATCAAATGACCTTACAACAAGGGTATCATTGATGCCCATTCCTCCAACTAATTCAATTAGTTCGGATATCGCAATCCCAGTATAGGTACCGTGACCTCTCCAGTTATCATATTGGTTTTGAAATGATGAATACCCAGTAACTACATCCATCAAAAGAAGATCATCAAGGGACAGGGTCACATCTTCAACAATGCCTCTGACCGCAACTACATCTCTTGGGAGTGAAGGGGGATCAAGAAACACGGGCTCAATAGTAAGCTCATGTTCATGGAGTGTGACGTTCATGTAGTGATATATTCCACCACTACCTTCATCAGCATAAAGATTAGCTCCCGCACCACCAGTTATGACATATCTGACACCATTGATTGTAGTTTCATTGTACATGTGTATATGACCGGTGAAGACTGCATTGACTTCATACTCTTCAAAAAGTGACATCAATTGTGTGCTTGCTGTTGAATTGATTAGTGAATGATCTTCTCCAGCTCGTGGATCGAAAGGAGGAACATGGGTGAAAACGAACCGGAATTCAGCCTCTGTCTGTGATAGGTCTTGTTCAAGCCACAAAAATTCTTGAGAAGAAATATCGCCTGAAGATGTATTGAATACTGTAAAATGAGCAGAACCAATGTCAAAAGAGTATCTTGAAGTTCCAAAATACTCTTCGTATAACTTTCCACCGCCATCTTTGATATCGTGATTACCTATTGTTGCATATACAGGTACAACTGATTGGTCAAGGACTGCTTTTACAGCTTGATACTGGTTTTCTTGTCCAAATGGTGTGAGGTCTCCACAATGGAATAGGAAATCGGGTCTATAGAGATTTGCTGCTGCAACAATTTGTTCTACTCCTCCTTGATATCCCTGAGAATCTCCAAATACATAGAAATTGATTGTGTCATCCTCAGGCATTCCAAAGAAGAAGACCACCGCTGTAGAACTCACAACTAGTATCATGATGACCGATAGTACCAATGCTAACTTTTGTCGGTCCATGGTTCACAATACTCTCCATCATCTCTGAGCGATATGCATGGTCGTATACTTCGATGTGGGATGAACCATGTTAAGAACCTTAGGGAGCGACAAGAGAGGATTCAGTCGGTAGGCAATCCCTCAGCTCGAATTTTCTCTGAGAGTTCTAAAATCTTCCTATCTTCACGCCAATGCGATGTCTGTAGTAGAGTATCAGCTATTACTGTAATGAAATCAGTATATACTGTTTCATTTCGTGGCGGTACTGGAAAGAGTGAGAGATATTTCTCCAAAAATCTCCAAGAAAGTGTCCGTTTCCGTGGGTCAAAGATTGGATCCGTGTCTAACAAACTAGCGCACACACCAGCAATATCGACCATCCAAAGGTCTTCGCGTGACTCTTCAAAGTCAACGCCAAAGATTTGGTCATTGTGAACGATGAAATTTCTTAGCCGAGGATCTCCTTTGATTTGTCCATGAACTCTATGATAATTGTAATACCATTCTGCAAGCATGTCTATGAGATGAGGCTCAAAGGTGCGATTAATTCTATCAACAAGAGTTTCTCCTGAGATGAAATTCATAAGAATTACATCCTCCCGCGCCTCGAGAACCTTGGGAACAGCCAAACCATGTGACCAGCTTGATTTCAGAATAGAGAGCTCGTTCTTGAACCGACCCGCAATGAACATCTTTGCAACCAAAGTACGAGTTTCTTCATTTTTTGGTGCGATGTCCAATGAAATTACTGTGTTCTTTTTGCTCTTTAAGCGGCTAACAGACTCTATGACGTATCCGTGATTGAATTTCTCATGCAGAATCTGTTCTAGAATGTTAATTCGATCCTGTGGTAGTGGCGCTCCATCAATTCCTGTGGGGATTTTTTCGAACCATTTGTTGAGACCCATTGCGAGGTTCATTGTGTACTATGGTCTCTATTAGCCTGCCGACTTGACCAAACGGTTTTAACTTGTGGAACTAAGAATAACATGTGTTGTACTATGACTGGCAGAATATGCAATGTTGAGAAGAACAAAGAACGATGTACCTGTACGTACCCAGGATGCTCGAGAAATGGATATTGTTGTGATTGTTTACAATATCATTGGAAAAACCAAGAACTGCCAGGTTGTCTCTTTCCAGCTGATGCAGAGAGAACGTATGACAGGTCTCTTGAAAACTTCATAGAAGTTTGGAGTAAAAAATTAGGAAAGGAGTAACAAACAGAAGTCCTTAAGTGGAAATCACCTAAGGCGAGATTAAGGGCACGTAGTCTAGCTCGGATAAGGCGCCAGCCTTCGAAGTTGGAGGTCTCAGGTTCGAATCCTGACGTGCCCGCCACTTATCCATACTATAGCTCTTTGTCTGTTCTAAAACAAGACTAATATGAATTTGTAGCAATTGTATTGACAGGACGATGAACGAAGAACGGATTGGTTTAGCTGTTCTGGGAATGGTTATAGCTCTAGAAGGCTATGTTGCCAATGAGATATTCATGATTCTTGCCCGTGATAATAGCTATATTTCTCCGGGAATGGTTATACATTCATCCCCAATTATAGTTGGTACAGCTTGGTTATTGCTCATACCACTCGGTTTCATACTGGTTCTCGTTTCAGGCGTGTTAGAACTCAGAGATAGATATCGTAGAAAGGATTCCACTGAGATTTGGGAACAGTAATTTTCGTGTATTACTTTTCTATCATTTCAATTTCTTTGTCTGCAGTCAACTTGAGCGCAGCGCATCTGATTCCCTTTGACACAATCAATGACTCCAGAGGATTACTCTCAAGATTTACTTCGTACATATCATTACAGAATTGTAATGGGCGAAGATCCACTGTTTTGAATAGGTTCTCACTTAGATTTAGACCTTGTAAATTGACTAGACTTTCAAGAGGACTAAGGTCAATTGCTTCTAGGGGAGTTTTGTTGATGACTAGAGAGTATAGATTCTTGCAGTATGCTAAAGGGGATAGGTCAATTATTTGTAATCTGTTATCTCCAATATTCAATGTTTTCAGCTCAGAACAATGAGCAAGAGATTTCAAGTCAAGATGTTCAAACCTGTTCCTGTTTATTGTAAGAAGTTCTAAGTTGGAACAAGATGCAAGGGGAGAGAGATCCATCTCTTTCAGATTGTTGTATGCTAGCGATAGTTGTTCTAAATATTTTGACTCCGCAAGCGGTTCCAGATTAATTGTATCAAGTTCACACCCGGTCAGTCGTAGGATTTTCAAATGTTTCCAACCCTTCAGTGGCTCTAAATCAATAGTCCTGAGTGGATTATATGATATTGACAGGCGTTCCACTTCACATTCCAGTCCAATCTGTGAAAGATCGACCTCCTTCAATTGATTGTGAGAAATATCTAACCAAACTAATTGGTCACATGAACGTAAAGGAGTAAGGTCAATCTCTTTTAGACTATTTCTCGTCAAAGATATCCGTGTTGGATTAGTACCTACTGACTTCTTAATGGTGGTCCCATCTACCAGTTGACAGGTGAGCTGGACCTCCTTCAATGTTTCAACATCTCACTCTTTCACTCTTTTTCGAAGAGTTTTCTCATCTTTTCCTCAGTTGGGTTTCTGACAACGCCCCTATCGGTGATTATGGCATCTATTAACTCGGGTGGAGTCATATCAAATGCAGGATTGTACACCTTTGCATCTGGAACTGTGACATATTGACCATTGATAATACGAATCTCATCAGGGTCACGTTCTTCGATAACAACATCTTTGGGATTGGTTATCATATCTACTGTCGATGCGGGTGCGACTGAATAAAAGGGAATATTGTGGTATTTTGCAGTGATTGCCATAGTGTATGTTCCGATTTTATTGATTACATGGCCTGTTCGTAGTATTCTATCAGCTCCCACAACACAGCAATCAACTCGTCCTTCGCGAAAAACAGTACCAATCATCCCATCTGTGATTAGTGTGGTATCAATATTATCTTCCATGAATTCGTATATAGTAAGACGAGCTCCTTGTTGGCGTGGTCTGGTTTCTGCGGCATATACTTTGATATCACCATTATATGTTTCATGAGCTACTCTGATAACAGCACCAACAGTCCCAAGATGAACTGTTGCCAGAGACCCTGCATTACAAATTGTTTGGATTGTGTAACCAGGTTGTATGAGTGAGAGAGCATGTTCACCAATAGCCCTGCACATTCGAACATCTTCCTCAGCGATTTCTTTTCCTTCATCGGCAAGTCTTTTGATGATCTCATCTACACTTCCGTCAGCATTCTTTGCAACTTCCAACATTCGTGCAGTAGCCCATGTCAGATTTACAGCAGTGGGTCTAGTATTGAGAGTTACAGCTGCTTTTTCCAAATATTCTAGTAAATCTCCTTTCGTTCTAGCTTTACTTTCAATTGCTGCAAGAGCCATACCCATTCCTGCTGCCGCCCCAATCGCTGGAGCGCCTCGTATCTCCATAATCTTGATGGACTTGGCAATACGCTCATGGCTATTTGTTACAATATGTTCTAAGACCAAAGGAAGCTTGGTCTGATCTACAAGACGAACTTGATTTGAATCATCAAGCCATTCAATAGTGCGGTACATTTCTCTCATTCCTTGTAATGTTCTGCTAGTAACCTTTCAAAACTAGCAATTATATTCTCTGCAACTTCCAGTATTTCGGGGTTAAGGCCTTCACCGAACTGTATATTTTTTGGCTGAACACCAAGCAGTATGCTTTCACCTCCCGTTTCTTGCTCAAGATACATCATCAAGAAAGATAGAGGCATACTGTGTGTACTGATACTTATTCCACCAATTCGGTCTTTTGTAACAAGTTCGATATGTCCTGGGGCCTTCCGCATATCAGCAGCATCAACCATGATTATTCGTTTTGCTCCAAATTCTGCCAATGGACGTGAAAATGCCTCAGGCACCGACCCGACGTTCTCAATCATAACATTTGGGTTATCAAAGTGGATTGTATTCACAATGTAGGGTCCAAGACCATCATCGGAACGTAAGTCATTACCAATGCCAAGAATTGCTATTTTCTTCGCACCTGCAATGAATTTTTTGATTTCAGCTTCGAAGCTTTGGTCGGTCACAACAATGGCTCTACTCATACTGGCTTTAGTTTTTGTGGCATGGCGAAGGGTTTTTCACAATACTTTCTTGGCTAGACAGAGTAGGCGAATACGAGTTGGCGAAAGAAAATAGCGATTCTCTTGAACAAGATATCCTCGAAGAAGACCAGGAAAATGATATTGAAGAAGAATTTCAAGAACCTGAAGAAGATCCTGCCAATGTCATCTTTGAGAATGGAAAAGGTCTTGTTGCGAGTGAAGATGCTGACAGATTATCACAACAGGGATTCTATGGCACTCGTATTGATGGGAATAGGCTTGAGTTGGAACCGGTTGAACTACTTCATTTGATTGAACGAAAAAGGGCAATTGCATCAGTTCCTTCAGGAGAAATTATAGGTTCAGATCATATTGTAAATAGTCTGTTAGAAGAAGACCCAGACCTCTGGATTCGCTATCTTGTATTTAGAGACCTCAGAAGTAGAGGTTATGCAGTACGAAAGGGATTTGGCAGTGGAATAGGTTTCCGAGTTTACGCTCGTGGAGATAAACCGGGAGATGCGAATGCAAAGGAGCTTGTGTATGTTCTCAAAGAGGGCGTACCAATATCTCTAAGTGATTTAGATTTGGTAACCAGGACTGCTGCAGGTTCTAGAAAAGAACTAGTTTTTGCTCTAGTAGATCAAAATGGAGAAGTGAATTTCTACAAGGTAGCACAATCAACTTTGCGAGATCGTAGTGGTGATGAACAATGAGTGATGACAATGATTACCCATATGAAGATGAGATAGTGTCTCTCGAAGCATTTTTTGATAATCGAACAATGAGTGTACATTTGGTTGAAAAAAATCCTCCACGAGCTAAGAGAGGTGAACCTGGAAACTGGGAATTAGTTCAGCTTTCAGATAGGATTCTCACATATGATGAGCTTGACATCTTAGCAGAAGCAATTCTCACATCAGCTGAAAATGATAGTGATTCATTCATCGAGATAGAGGAAGAAGGTGCTGTAGTTGTTCAGCTGCGAAACTTGAGAATCGCAATAGCACGTCGGCCATTCGCTGATAAGATGGAAATCTCTGCAATTCGACCCATTGTTAAACTGAGTTTGGAAGATTATCAGCTTAGTCCAAAGCTGATGAATCGACTTGAATTACGTGCTGAGGGAATATTGATATCAGGTTCGCCGGGGTCCGGGAAAAGCACATTCGCAGCGGCATTAGCAGAATTTTACAGTAGTCAAGGTAATGTTGTCAAAACACTTGAACAACCAAGAGATCTACAGGTAGAAGAATCAATAGTACAATATTCTCCACTTGACGGTAGTATGGAAAAAGCAGCTGATATTCTATTACTAGTACGTCCTGACTATGTTATCTATGATGAGTTACGTAAGAATTCTGATTTTCAAGCATATGCGGATCTTCGTTCTGCAGGAGTTGGAATGGTTGGAGTTGTACACGCAGGTTCAGCTATTGATTCACTTCAAAGATTGCTTCTTGGTGGCCGCGTTGAGCTGGGACAAGTACCTAGCACCGTAGACACGATAGTTCACATTGAGGATGGGAAAGTAGCAAAAGTTTCAGCTATGTCACTGAAAGTAAAACTCCCCACAGGAATGGGAGGTACACAGAGAGATTTAGCACGACCAGTGGTAGAAGTTCGGGAATTCGAACATGGTGTATTGGAATATGAGATGTTCACTTTTGGAGGAGAGAAAGTTGTCATACCAGTAAGAGGTGGGATAACTTCAGATAGGAGAAAAGATGGAAGTCCTAGAAGTCGGAGTGTTCCAGGAGAGAGTGTACCAATTTCTATTAGTTATAACAAGAAAAAAGTTACAATCTATTCAGGAAGAAAGTATGCTAAACAGAGAATTGAGATATTTGCTGGAGATATTTACCTATTTACAACAGTTGTTGGACGAAATGGGGAAAGTGCAATAAGAATCAAGACTCGGCAGGGTAGTATGCTTGTCGATGCCATGGAAGAAGGAGCAACTGTTACTGCAAAGATTGCAGAGTGAGTGCCCTTGTCTTTCTTTAAAGGCAACTCAACTCTTGCGATTTGCAACCATCTCGACATGCCCACACTGAGGACATCTATATCCATCAATATGATAAGCGACATAATGCCAGGGGTCATTCCGCGCAGGTTGTTTGATTTTTATACGAAGCGCACTGCTTTGTATACGAAAACTACCGGTTCCATGAACCAGTGCTCCCGACTCCATCGTGGTATTTTCACATATGGGACATTGTGGCATAAGGTTATTCCTCAGATGATTATCAACTTGTGGCGCAAAATAGTTTTGCCAGGGCTCATTACTGCAAAAGCTTTAACAACACATCATTCTCTTGCTCAAGTTCACGGGCCCGTGGCCTAGCCTGGACCTTTGAGATTTCATCTTAGAGGAGGTCAATAGGGCACTAGCCTCCTAGAGGTTAGTTATCTAGTCTGGAGTAAGTTAGTAATCCCCGGTTCGAATCCGGGCGGGCCCGCCACTTCCTAGTGCAAGTCGCAAAATCCAAATTCTACAATGATAGTATTAAAAATGGAGATAAATGAATGAGTGATGAAGATCACCCGCTCTATGATTTCTTACCAGGGTTGGACTTGAGTGAGGCTTTCTATGAAGAAGCCGTGAAACCTTTCATGGACGAGCACTTCCCGGAACTTGTCTATTCTGC
>CAZMBV010000042.1:1843-3723 GCA_964564335.1 uncultured archaeon | reverse complement strand
GGAATCACAATCGATACTGTTGGTGGTTTCTTCATTGGGTATCTTGGTTTCAACCCAACAGAGGAACTTCGAATCATAGATTGGTTAGTGCTGCCACAGCAGATACTTCTGAGCATTGCAAATGGGCGAGTTTTTCATGATGGATTAGAGAAAATGAAACCAATAGTAGAGAAATTGGAATATTATCCCCATGATTTGTGGTTATATTTACTATCAAATCAATGGGAGAGGATATCTCAAGAAGTTGCATTCATGGGTAGGTGTGGTCAAGTTGGAGATGAGTTAGGGTCTCGAATTGTTGCAGCGCGGCAGATTAGTGATATCATGCGTCTCTGTTTTCTAATGGAGCGGAAATATGCACCTTACATCAAATGGTTTGGTACTGCCTTTTCCAAGCTCAAGAGTGCAAAGACTCTCACACCTTTATTCAACGAAATTATGGATGCCAACACATGGCAAGAACGCCAAAATCATCTAACTAGAGCATACGAGTATGTGGCTAAGTTGCATAATGAGTTGAGAATTACGGATTCTTTAACCACTGAAGTATCACAGTTTCACAATCGCCCATTCATGGTAATTCATGCAGACAAGTTTGCTGATGCAATCCATGAGAAAATTGAAGACAATGAAGTGAAACGATTACCAAAGTATCTAGGTGCAATTGATCAATATGTTGACTCTACTGAGGTGCTATCGTACACAGAAAAGTTCCGAAGGTTCTGGTCTATGTATCAATAAGTTCACTTCTTCAGAATATAAACACCCTCTTCAGTCCCGACATGAACTTCATCAGCCATATCTATGAAGAGCCCTGTTTCCACAACACCTGGAATCATCTTCAGGTCAATTGCAACCTGTTCAGGATTCTCAATTGGTTTTGGAAACTTTAAGTCAATAATGAAATTACCATTGTCTGTAACTACAGGACCCATCTTCATTTGAGCTTGACGAACAATGGGGTCAATACCCATTTTTGTGATTGTTCTCTTAACCACACCTAAGGAAAATGGCAACACCTCTACTGGTATTAAGAATCTAGACGCTAATTTCTCAACAAGTTTTGATTCATCTACAATAATGATTAGCTTCTTTGATGCTGAAGCCACTACTTTTTCTTGGAAGAGTGCACCACCGCCTCCTTTTGTGAGATTAAGTTTCTTATCCACTTCATCAGCACCATCGACAGTAAGAAGAAGCTCAGGGTTTATGTCAAGGTTGGTCAGTGGAATGTGAAACTCAACTGCAAGTTGGTATGCCTGATAAGAACTTGGAACTACTGATACATCAGCCATGCCAGATTCGACTCTTCGGCCTAACTCTTTTGCAAAGATAGCGACGGTAGATCCACTTCCAAGGCCGATCGGTCCCTTTTCCGGGATTAATCCAATGGCACTCTTAGCAGCATTCAACTTGACGTTAGACATTTTGGTAGACTCCAGTCAAGGATTGGAATGAATCCACCAAAAAACTTTCCGAGAGACAGATTCTTGAATTGCTATTTTCTCTGTCGGTCTAAACAACACCATATGGACATAAAATACCAGTGCGAGGTCTCCAATATACACCCCATTTCCCGTTTTTCATCTGGAAAATTGTAGTATAACAATTATCTTGCAAGACAAGTGAAAAATTATTTGCGTCTTGTTCATTGTCAAAGATGTCGACAAGTTTGTGTACTTTTCCATCAATCAGGAGCCACTTTTCTGGATTCATACTGTACTGTATGTAGACTACCTAATAAAAATGGAATAAGAAACTTGTTCCATTCCAAGTGATTAAATTGTACAGGATTAGTAATATTCTTGCTAATCTCCACCCATGAGTGCCTTAAGACGTTCCATTTCTTGAAGCATCTCTGATTGGAGTGAACTTTTCCC
>CAZMBV010000042.1:0-1743 GCA_964564335.1 uncultured archaeon | reverse complement strand
TGATGTACTTGACTTTCTTGACTCCAGCCATACCACTTGAAACGTCTCCAGTTGAAGCTATAATTTTCTTGACACTTTCATCTAAATCCGATCCACTGCCACGCCGACCACGAACTACCAGTAGGATAATTATCAGGGTTAGAGTACCACCCATAAGAATGAACATCCATGCCTCGGGTCCGAATGGAAGCCCAATACTTTGGAAGAAGTCTGAAATGGGTCTGAATAACTCAATAATGGATCTTGCGAAGTTCGAATAGTCTGTTTGCAATTGCTTTCACCTACTGATACGTAGTCCTAATGCACTTCTGTATGCTATTTTACTTTTCTCGTAAGCATTAGAGTTTGTAAGACGCACGTGTGATACGGTTTAATCAATAAGGACTGAGTCCTTACTGGATATTTGCGCACAGTCACTCATAAACATAACCTTGATTTATACCCCAGAAGACGATTTTTGCTCCTCAGGACTGATAAATTCAATATAATTCCATCACAGTTTTCTTAATTTGAATACAATTTTCTATAGTAGATTGTTAGGTGAACTATTATGGATCTATTAGACCCGTCAATTGAACATTATGTGATGCATGAAAAAGCATGGAAATTTGGTGGTGGCGACATCTTCGATCCACAGGGCGAAAAGGTTGGGATAATGAAAAGAAAACTCATCTCAATGAGAGCTGAGATTCAATTAATGAATCCCGATGAATCTATACTTTGCATAATCAATAAGAAGTTGTTAGGCGTTCGTCCCATCTATGATGTAAAGACACCAGATGGAGAACTCATTGGTCGTGGCAAGAAACCTGTGGTTGCATTCAGAGGATCAATTGATATGTATGATCCTGAAGAGAATATGATTTACAAAGCACAAGGCGGTATCACGAAGTGGAATTTTACGATAACACATCCCAAAGATAAGAACAAGGTCTATGCTGAAATCAAGAAAGGGGATAAATGGCGAGATGTATTTGCTCCTATGTTCAACTTCAAAGATCGCTATGTAATTCATGTCCTAGACCCGAATGCTCCAAGATTGATGTTACTTGCATATGCAATCATTATCGATAATGTCTATCATGACAAGTAATGCAACAGAATAGTTAGGTCTACAGGGGCAGCTTTTAAAACAATAATGCTCCCACGCAGTTTTAGAACTGCCCCAGTGGCTTAGAGGCTATAGTGTTTCTGTATATTCAGAGATGCAGTCAAAGCGGCTGACTTGTAATCAGCAGGTCGCGCGTTCAATTCGCGCCTGGGGCTCCATCCATTTTCCTAATTCGATTCATTATATGAAGTACAAGTGCCATAGCAGTGCTCTGAACTCAATCCAATAGAAAATGATTGATACAACCAGTCCAATTATCGAAACGACTTGGAATGCTCTTTTTCTTGTTTTATGATGAAATCCAAACATTCCAATAATCAAACCTATTGCACCACCAACGAATCCCATGATAAGTAAAGTTGCCTCACTAACTCTCCATCCATCATTTCTGGCTCTTCTTTTATCCCACCACATGGTCACAAGTGCAAGAAAGTTGATGATAACCAGATATATAGCAATTATCCATACTATTGGTTCCTGACTAAACCAAATAATGATGTCCTGAAGGATTTGTAAATTAATCACATCCTTTTCGCAGCATTTTCGAGGGCTAATACAAGGTCTAATTTCTTACCTGTGAGGAAATTGATAGTTGCTCCTCCACCTGTACTGATATGTGTGATTTTTGATTC
>CAZMBV010000041.1:0-16485 GCA_964564335.1 uncultured archaeon | reverse complement strand
ATAGCCTACGAGCAAGACGGAAGTTCAATCACTGACGGAGGGCCATTGAGGTTAGTTTTCTTGAATGAAGATGGTAATCTCACAGACGGATTCAGATGGGTGAGTGATGTTGTAAGTATCACAATTCTTGAACAAAGTTCTATTACAATGATACTCTCTAACAATATATTTTCTCAAACAAACTCTTGCTCTGTTGATGATACATATACGATAGACGAGAAATGGTCATAATGAAAATATGCAGCGAGAGTAAGGGTTTTATTCATAGCTGCGTGGAGCGCAGATGAGAAAGAGCTAACTCTGACAGCTGTGGATAAGGATTGAGATAGAGTGGTTCGACATACTTCTGACTACAATGATGCTGATGCAATCATTGGAGAGGCGACTTCTTTGATAGAAAAGAAGCTCTATGTCGAAGCTATTTCAACTCTTCAGCGGGGGATATCTGCAGATCCAAACAATCCCAAAGTCTGGGAAAATATGGCGATTTGTAATTTGGAAATGGGAAAACCGAAACTAGCTCTTCAAGCATTGGATAATCTTGTTAGAATCCAACCGCAATCTCATAATGGGTGGGCAGACAAAGGAATTCTTCACCTACTACTTAATGAAACAAATGAAGGCATTAATGCACTTCAAGAAAGTCTAAGAATTAATCCACGAAGAGTCTATGGTTGGGAACTTCTCGGAATGGTTCTTGTTACGGAAGAGCGTTGGGAAGAAGCACTTGATGTTTTGGAAAGAACTCTTGATTTGAATCCGAATTCGGCAGTCACTTGGTATAATCTAGCAGTCTGCTACATGTTATTTGATAATATTGACTTAGCTGTGCAAGCAGCGGAAATAGCTTTCTCCATCGACCCATCACTGAAGGATCTTGCTGAAGATTGGTGGGATCTAGTCCAAGATGATTTTTCCGAGAACGAATTCTTTTCCTTAACTGAAACGTCAGCAAGCTAGAATTTTGTGATTATTCGGTATTTTCTTCTTCGAGAAGAGATAGCTCACTTTCAAGTGCTTGAATGGATTTAGTTAGTTTGAAATTCTTTGCTGATTCAAGAGCTTGTCGGATTGCAGAAACAAGACGTTGATGTTCCTTTTCACGTTCTTTCGGATTTGTGATAAAGCCGAGGGCTTCTCTCCTCTTTGGAATGATTACAAGAAGACTTTCAATTGTTTCTGAAGCTTCGTCACGATTCGAAAAAACCTGTTTGGATTCGGATTCTGAGGATGAAATTATCCAATTAATTTGTTCGTAAATCTTCTTGTATCCATCTAAAGCATTTGTTAGAATTGTCCTTACTTCTCCTTCAGGTTCTGCTTCATCAAGTGCAGAAGAAATCCGTTCAATTGAGATTCCCAAGAATTCCTTTCTTTCAACTAGACTAGTCCGTTGTCTTTCAATCTTGTGCCATTCATTTGATATTTGTCGAGTAAGAGCTATTGCCTGATTGATTGTTTCACGAAAAGAATCGTATAGAGCCATTGCCTCGGTTAATATTGAGTCAAGTGTGTCAATTTCATGAGTCAATTGAAAGCTTAGGATATCATCGGATTGAGCATCAGCTAACACTCGACCCTCCTTGATTACTCGACCTGCAGATGCCCAGTGACGATCAACATCTTCAGGATCCATATCAGTTCGCTTACGTTCTTGAAGTTCTTCAGAGAGTTGTTTTATATCAAAAGATAGTGTTTGAATTTCCTGAATTTTTGCTTTAAGGAGCGCTTTGCCTAAACGTGTATCTAGTTCATTTATCAACAACTGACGTTCTTCAGGTACTTCCTGAAGCGCATGTGTGTTGTCAATGATAAGTTGCATCGCATTTTCATATTCGATTACAGCTTCATGATAGAGACCATCCTGATACTTCTGGTCTCCATTTCTTTCGAGTTTAAGTGCTTCCTCAAGAACGTCATATGGAGAAGTTTTTAGAAGGCTTTCTTGCCAGACTATTGGACCTTCGCTACAAACATCCAAAGGTCTTCCTGAAATTTTAAGTTGCAAAATAAAGATGCCTGCAGACGTTACTGCATACACCAAATCATGATCTGCTGTGACGTAAACAATCTTGTTTCCATTTAATTCGATGGTTCCAACTTCATCGCCACGTTTGGTGTCCCAAATAGCCAGATTTCCTGAAGAATGAGCAGCTATCAGATAATGGTTGCTAGCCCACATGGAGGAAACTGCACTCGAATTCTTGGGTTCAAGAGTTTTCGAAAGACTCCATTCTGTTCTCTCATAAACTGCAATTTCACCGGATGGGGAACCTACAAAAACAAATTCAGAGTTGCCTGTTACTACACCACCTTTTCCCTTCTTATCAAGACGAGCTAGTTCTGATGGTGCGCTCTCAGGCTCTTTCAGCCATACTCGTGGCTCTTCTTTCTTTGTACTAGTGCATATTATTCGATCATCTGACCAAATGCTGGTCAAATCTGATTTATGTAGTTGCCAGCTTGAGGTTTCGTGGCTTTCTTTTTGTATTGAAACGAGTCGACCTTCTTTTGCACCAATAAAGAAGAAATCACCTTGAAGTAATGAAGTGACAGCTTGATAACTAAGTTCAAACCATCCAATCATCCCCCATGAATCTTTTTTCCACACATAAACCCGCTTTTCACAGGTAGCATAAACCTGTTCTTCATCAACATCAACTGCAAGTGGAACAGAATCAGTCACATTAAGTTCAACGACAAGTTGCCAGTCAGATTTGTCATATACACGAATATTCTGGTCAACACATGCAGCATAAAGATACTTGTCATCATAATCAACGTCTATAGCATCTACTTCCAAAAGGGAAACGGATTCATGACTAACAATGCTAGAGTCAATTCCTCCCGTCGATGAATGGTCCATAGTCATCCCCTGATGATGTAGCGTGTCTAATAATTGAATTTAGGACTACTTATGTTAGTTTCCTTCTGGATAAAAATGCAGAAACCAGCGATTTATTGGACTTGAAACGGGAGAATACACCACACAATCGTTGAAAAGGGGCGGTACACAGAAAGCAAATAAGATATCCTCAGATAAGAAAGCCGCACTAGATGGAGGTAGGCACCTTGGATTCACACGGATGGAGGCGAGAACTCGACAAATTCGCCGAATTGAAAGGAATACTTGTTTCAGTTAATCCTGCAATGGAAGAACAGGCTAATCGTCAGGTTAGACATCTTTACGACATTTTTGCTAACTTGAGTAAGCAAGAAAATGATCTAACTAATGCAGGAATAATGAAAAAAGGGAAAGTAAAGAAAGAAGTGGAAAAATCAGCTAGTGAACTAGAAGATGCGTTCATGCGTGCGACAAGAGACTTTGCTGATCACTTCAGAAAAGAACAGAAGGATGTAATTGCAATTGCGCCCAAACTTCAAGAGATGAAACCAGCTGAAACAAAGGCGATTACTGCTATAAGCTTCCCTGGAGTTGGTGCTGGTGATTTGAAGGATTTTGAAAAGTTACTTGAATTCGCAAAAGCATTTTCAGGAGTATACTTGACAATTCACGGAGATGTGAACCGTGAAGTAAAATCAAGGTTGGACGAGAACAAGGCTACCGTAGAAACTTACGAGCGACATATCACTATCGACAAAGGTGAGGTTTCAACTACTGTTACGTATGATGATGTTGTTGACCTTTCAATGAAAGATCTAATAATTCTCAATGATAAGCTTCATGAAGATAAGAAGTATCTTGATGGCCGGAAGGATGAGGTGAGCAGACTACTTGGGACATCACTAGTTAGTGATACTGGTTCTCTTCAAGCTTCTGTTGAAACCGCATCAAGATTAGGATTAGAACTACCAATGGAATTCTCGCAGCAGCTCAGGATTCTGCAAAGAGATGCTGGAAAAGCTAATACATTGACGGACTTGGTAAGTCTTGAAAATCAATTACATACCTCCAAACTCAAGCTTGCCAATATGCTCCGTGATAAAATCATCAACATAAAACATGAGGTTACTCAGAAGATTGTTGATGGGGGGATTCCAACTTCTTCAGATGTTATCCCAACTCCGCCAGAAGTTAGTGTTGAAGGTGATGGTGTTGCAGGATTGCTATCCAGCTATCAACGAATGGTTGAGTGGGAAGGTCAAGTTAAGATAGCTCTACGTGAACAAGTTCTAGAACTTCTTGACGATGTTGAGAAAGCTACAGAGGTTCCAGAAGAGACTGGAATCAAAGATGTGGTTGGAGTTCGTCAATTTATTGCTGATTCAAAGAAAACTCTCAAGGATACAGAAGTCGATGAGATGGTTAGGATCTATCTCAAGGCGTCAGGTATGAATGAAGATTACAAGAGAAATATCATAGAGAGCATTCGCTCTTACCTCAGTCGGTTCAACGAACTTGCTACCTCGGCTGACAGAGTTTTAGATTATGCGCAACTCAGCAAGAAAGCACCAAAAGTAGAAGAACTTGAAGGTGGGATAACTTACCTCTTAGAATCGCTTACAAATCTACGTACCGCTGTTGAAAGTGGCGTTGCAACCTTTAGAGATGCTTGTCAGCAAGAAATCGATGCAATCATTCAAGACTTGCAAACAATCAAACCAGCCTATGCTGAGATTTTCATGCCGATCATTATAGAACTTGATGAAGGATCGAACAAGATTCAAAAAATGGATGACTTCTCGGAAATCAAGACAGAGATGCGTTCTATCAAGGAAACCATGTTGGCAAAAGCTAATGATTCACTTGAAAACCTTCGTTACAGATTAGGAGTTAAGATTCGACTAGCTGCAGCAAAATTGATGGGTGCAGGAGTTGAGATCCCTCCAGAAGTTGCTGAGGCAATTAGTGAACTCAATAGTGTCGGCGTTGCTGCGGATAATGTCTTTGGTTTGCCTGCGATCGCGAGGAAAATGGTCGAGATTTATGAGAAGAAGATCTCATCAAAGGTCATCATAAAACTAGATACAGAAGTTGATGAACTCAAAACGTCTCTTGAGAAGGCACAGAGCATTGGTGTTGATGTCAGCTCAGAACTAAAGCTGTTAAATGGTATGAAATCAAAACCACCAACAGAACTTGAGGATGCAGCAGATTATTTTGATAAACTAATGAATCTCACAACTTCTCCAAATGTGCATAAGAAAATTAGAGAACGTGTCGATGAGGCATACGAACAGATTAAGAATGCAGTTTCATTGTTTGAGGACCAAGGCATGTCAGAATTCGTTGAACGTCTCAAGACACTCATAAATCAGGTTCCAGCCAAGTTGGAAAATGATACACCACATGTTAACGAAGCACTAGATGTCTGTCTGACCCTTGCTAATATACAGGAAGAGATGCTTAGTGTCATTAAGAATATCGCTAATATTAGTGGTCAGAAGTATGATGAAGAACTGAAAGAGAAGAGTCAGTATATCTCAACAATTGAAAGGGTTATAGAGAAATATCCTGACGAGTTTAGCAAGATTGTCTTTAATATAAACAAGATGAAAGAACTCGAGTCCACCTTGGCGGAATCAAATGGACTTGATGAGGCAATAGCAAGTTTCCATGAACTTGAAGAAATTCGAAAGAAGTGGCTCGACCAAACCATTGCAATGGATGATTGGCATAAGTCATTGAGAATGTTCATGACAGGATTCAGCGCAGGTGCCAAGGCTGACGAGCGAGACAAATTCCTTGAGGATGCCACAAGGAAAATAAGAGAAACTTATTCGAGAGAAGACATCAGTTCCTATCTCACTTGGGCAATCAAAGAAACTGCTCAAGCATTGGTCGATAAGAAACAGTAAGGAGAAAGAGCCCATGTTTAAAGGTAATCCCAGTTCAGTTGAAAGCGATGATACAACTAAATCAGCAGAAGTCTTTGCGATAGGCATTGGTGAATGCGGTAGCAACATCGTCGGTTCATATCTCCAGACTAGTAGAAACAATAAACTTCCATCAAGAGTACGGGGCTATCTTCTGATCAATACTGATAGAGCCGACCTTACCAAAGTCCGTCAAAAGTATGGCATCCCGAAAGAGAATACTCTCCTCTACGGTGCGTCGGAAATTGGTGTTGGTGGTCGATTTATGGACGGGTATAACGCAATCATGGAATCGAAAGATATCATCTTTGACCAGCTAGCAAACCTTGGTTTTGAAGGAGTTTCAGGTTTCTGTGTCTTCACCTCTCTTGGAGGTGGTACAGGATGCGGTGGAACCCCAGCGCTCATCGAATTACTCAAGCAGAGATTCCAAGAAGAAGAAGGTCGTCGAATATTCGTTTATGTTGTGGGCATACTTCCATTCGAAGGGCAATCAAGTGAAGCCTTGAATTCAATATGGGCAGTTTCCAAATTATTGCGTGCTCAGCTTCAAGAGCGCGGTGCAGACCTTACAATTCTTCTTTCGAACAGAACCATGCTGAAGAGAATCTTGCAATGGAGAAAGGGTGAATCTGTTGATTATCTACGCAGAGAACTTGATGTAGACATTGCAGATATCGATTCAATAGAAAAGATGGTTCCCTCAACAATCGATGAGGGTGGTGTAATTGAAACACGCACCGAGCAAGCATTTGTCGAGCTTGTTAACCCTATGGCTCTAGATGTTGTAGAAGCAATGTTATCACCAGGTGTCTGGGAGAGCCACAAAGACGTCTTCCCGACAACTGACTTAGCAGACTATTCGAGAAAGCTTGATCCTGTCGTAGTACCAGCACTATACTCAGATATTGGATTGATTCCTGATGCAGGAAGCATGCCAAAACAATTGAAGGCAATGATTGACTATGCTGTCAAAGAGTGTAGTTACGCAGATGTCGGTGATGAACCGAATGCAGAGAGTGTCTACTACGTCATGTCAGGACCCACAAACATTGCCAAAGCAGAATATGGTATGCATGTGAAGGAAGCACTGGACAAGTTCATTGCTCCAGGAGCAGCTATCACACCATGCTACGTGCAATATCATACCCCTGATGCTAGAACCGACCTGCTCTTGCTCTTAGGATTACCAAAGATACCTGAACTTGTCACCATCATAAATGAGGCGACACAACTTGTGAACCTTCATAGTGGTGCATCTCCTCTAAAACAAGGATGGTTCATGAGATCAAAGGGAACGTCAAGAAAAGAACTTGTGGATGCCATCAACGACTTTCGTGAACTATTCAGCTACTACATGACGCCTGGTGAAACAATAGAATAAAGGTGAATACAGTTTGTCTGAAGACCCACCCTTTCATTACGAAGACTTGATTGATAGATTACTGCTGATAGTCACACTAAACTCAACGCTAATTCACTTCCTCCTAAGTTCTCAAGTTGAGGGTAATATTGATCCAGATAGAGTCGACTCACTCACTCAGGGATTACTCAGAACAAGAAAGTGGATGGAGGAAGCAACAACAATGAAAGGAGTTCCTCCTTCGACACAGAATATCCTGAGCTTGATTGTAAAAAGACTATCCCAAGTGGAAAGCCTGCTTCCTAAACTTTCAGACAAAGCTAAGCAAGCCGAAAAGAATCCAGCACAAGAGATACTTTCGTTTCTTGATGGAAGCAAGAGCCCAGCACGAACAACAGATACGACCCAGTCTGGAGATACAGCCACCATTACTCCTGATGATTCAGAACTTGTTCCCTTAGTTGGAGAAACTGAAACGAAGACACTTGAAGCGTACCGAAAGGTCGATGTTGAGGATGACCAATTTGGATTGATTGGTCAGACACAGAGACAGATCCAGCAATATTCTGCAAGATGTCACGTATTGCTTCCCACATGGTGGTTAGAAGTACTTCGTGAACTTCATCGATATAGATCAGATTCTCCATATTTTGGTGATGTTGTTGAGCTACCAGCACGAGTCGTAGTTAAAATTACGAAAGGATTACTCACTGAAGCGCCTGGTGCAAGACTCCTTCAAGATTTGATGAAGAATCGCCAACAGGAGAATTATCTTAATGGTTCTGAACAAGAACGAATCGAGAGGGCAGTGAGTAAATATTTCCTAGGTTTAGAGGGAATTCTCAAAGAGCAAGACGTCGATGTGAAAGAGAAGATTCTAGAAGCTCAGACAGCTTTCGATGGGTTCGGTTGGGGCGGACCTGAACTTGAAAAACGACTGATCAAGAGAATTAATCAGGAATGTGAGGAAGCCCTTCAGAGTGCAGAGTCAGCAAGTGACAGAGCGAGACAAGTTATCTATGCGGAGATTACCAAAATGCTCTGTAAACTTCAACATGCAATGCTAGCTGAACCAAGACCTCGAGAAATACTTGCTCAGATGAAGCCATAAGAATCGGTCAATGATTTGCATTACTTACATACGCAGTTCATATAAGGGATAGTTATCAATGCCATTTTAATTATCCACGAGGGAAAGTAATGTCAGCTCTAAAGACTATGCTTAATCCAAAGGTTACTGCTGTTGTAGGTGTATCTACATCGAATCCATTCTCACCAGGGAATGTTATTTTCAGGAAACTAGCATTTGAACATGGACTTCCTACTTATCCTATCAACCCGAAAGGGGGAAAGGTTGAGGGAGTTGATGTTTACAAATCGATAGCAGAAGCTCCAAACGATATCGAGCTTGTTGTTATCTCAGTACCAGCTAAGTATGTTCCAAGTGTATTGGAACAGTGTGGAGAAAAGGGAATCAAATCGGTAATTGTTGTTTCAGGTGGATTTAGTGAAGTCGGATCGAGTGGAGTAAGTCTTCAAGCCGAAATAGTTGAGATTGCCAATAAACACAACATATCAATGGTTGGCCCTAATTGTATAGGAGTATATGTTCCAGATGTTTTAGACACTTTCTTCCTTCCATCAGAACGAGTTGCTCGCTCAACAAAGGGTCATGCAGCAATTATCTCACAGAGTGGTGGTTGGCTCATAGAACGATTGGAAGAGTTTGCTGATAGACGTGTAGGAATTGCAGCTGCAATTTCAATTGGAAATGCAGCACAGACCAAAGTTACAGACTTCATCGAACATTTTGGAAATGATAAAAATGTGAATGTCATTGTATGCTATCTCGAAGGATTTAGCGAAGGTGAAGGAAGGGAATTCGTAGAGGCATGCAAGAATATCGCACAGAAGAAACCGGTTGTCGTACTAAAGGGAGGAAAATCAGAAGCAGGGCATCGGGCAACACAGAGTCATACATCTTCACTTGCGGGTATTCAAGCTGTAGCTAGCGCAGCCTTCAAACAATATGGGGTCATCCATGCGGTTGATGAAGATGAAGTCATGGCTTATGCCAAGGTATTTTCATTTGCACCAAAATATATGATGAGCGACAGAATAGGCACCCTCTCTGTAAGTGGAGGACATGGAGTTATTGCAAGTGATGAAGCTTCATCATATGGACTTGAGTTCCCACTATTTTCTGAAGAAGAGCAATCAATGATGAGAGAAGTTATGACTCCCGCGTACCGAAGTATTGCTTCATTTAGGAATCCATGTGACCTCACTGGGTCTGCTTCAGATATTGATTATGAGAAAGTGCTGGATATTATGCTCAGTTTTGACAACATTGATGCCGGACTGTTACTGTTGCTTCCTTATGCACCAGGTATTTCATTACAAATAGGTGCGAGAGTTGCTAATGTATCGAAGCAACATCCAAAGACTGTTGTTGCGTATGTTCCAGACCTGAATAAGTATGAGGTTATTACTCGAGGTTTCGAACTCAATGGAATACCTGTAGCAGACACAATTGAAGAAGCTGTTCAAATGCTAAATGGTATTCGAGCACGAACCAGGTATCTACAAAAAATAGGAGTTTGCTAGGATCCTCGGGCGACTTTCTTGTAGTCGATATCAAGAGACTTTAACGCTTCAACCAATCTTCCTCTTAAGATAAGAGGACGTGAGGAGAAATCACCAACACTCTGACATCCATTAAGATACATTGCTACCTTGAGACTTTCTAGAATTTTCTCCAGTTCTACAATAACGTCAAGGGAAGATCCATGGACTGCTGGTCTAAGAACAGGGTGAGCTACTCCAGCAGAAATGGCTCCTAAGCTCAATGCCTTAGCAACATCCATTCCAGACCTGATACCACCTGTCGCAATCACATCAAGTTCCGTGGAATCAAGCACCATTATGATGCTGAGAGCAGTCGGAATTCCCCAAGACCAGTATTCAAGTCCAAGTTGAGCCTTAACATCATCTTCTTCTTTCAAAGCTCGGAAATATTCTACTGCAGCCCAGCTTGTACCGCCAACACCACCAACATCAATTCCGTCAATTCCAATCTCTTCGAGACTTCGAGCTACTTCTGCCGAAATACCAGCACCAGTTTCTTTAGCAATTACAGGTATATCAACAGAATCTACAATTGCAGCTATACCCTCAATCATACCCTCTGAGTTAATGTCACCTTCTGGTTGAATAGCCTCTTGGAGTGGATTAAGATGAACTGCAAGAATATCCGCATCAATCATTGCTACTGCATCAGATGCAGCTTTGACATGGGTGGCACCAATATTAGCAATTACAGGAACAGAGGGAGCTCGTTCTCGAACGATTCTAAAAGTGTCAACAAGTGATGGATCTTCAACAGCAGCTCGCTGACTCCCTACTCCAATAGGTAGTCCCAATTCTTCAGCGGCTATTGCTAGTCGCTCATTGATCCCTAATGTGTGAGGATGCCCTCCAGTCATGGCGGCAATTATCAATGGAGCTGATGCCTTCAGACCGAAGAAGTTCGTTGTAAGGTCGATTTTATCCTTGTCTATTTCAGGTAGAGAATTGTGGATAAACTCAATATCCTCAAACATTGTTGATGTTTGACATTGAACGTTCTCATCTAGACAAATCTCAATATGCTCAATCTTTCTTCGACGAGTCATCGAAGCTTCTGAACTAATATCTTCTACGTCATCTCGTGGGAAAGATCTATGATCAACCATTACTCTACCTCCATGGTTATACTAAACAACATAGCCGATACACAGATAGCACTTACGGTGTATCTAGCATCCTATATTTTCTTCATACCTTGCGCGATACAAAGCCTTTATTCATTATTCTAAAGAAATAATACCTAGTGGCCAAGATGACTGACGAGGAAAAATATAGACTTGAAGATCCAGAAAAAGAGGGAGCAGTTGAGGAAGAGAAGAAAGGACTTTTCAGGCCACTCCCTAAATCTGAAGTAAAGACACGTGTGAAAGACGGGAAACCACAACCTGTTGTAAAGTTTCTGGGGATTTCAATGTATGAGAAAAATCGTGATATTCTTGCCCTGCTTCTCATGCCAATGTTCACAGGTCTCATCAATTCGTCAATCTACTCCTATGTAACGCTTAGTATAGTACCATCTTCAGCAGAATATCTGTTCTATCTTCCTGTAATTGCTGCGATTCCAATCGGGCTTGTTGTAGCAGAAACAGGACAGGCATTAATCGGCGGATTCCTGAGCGCGCTCTACTTCTTCATATTTTTCATTCTCTTCTTAACAACTCCAGCATTAATTACACCCGAACTAGGGTTTGCCAATTTCTTGGTGAGTGGAATTGCATTATCTGTAGGTTATTTCTTATTCGTAATAGTAGCAGGACTCCTTGGCGCTGTAATTGGTACAATCATTCGTGAATTCGCGTAACGCTAATAAAATCATTATATCTCTTCACAATGCATTAGAATCAAGGCTAATGGTATTTCAAGCAAGGAGAGATTTTATTAGGAGTTATTTTTCTGCTACATTCGCATGAGAAGGATAGGCGTCCTTGTTAGTGGGAGAGGTACCAATCTTCAAGCTCTCCTTGATGCCGAATCCCGTGGGGAATTAAGTGGGCAGATTGTTGTTGTGATTTGTAATAAGAAACAAGCTTTTGCACTTGAAAGAGCGAGGAAAGTTGGAGTACCAACAATATTAGTAACAAAATCAGAATTTCCTGATAGAGAAGAATTTGACAAACAGGTAGCTGAAATACTTCGTTCTTACAAAGTCGACCTTGTTGTTCTAGCAGGGTACATGAGAATATTGACTGAGCAGTTCATTAGCGAGTTTGAAAAAAGAATAATCAATGTGCATCCATCCTTACTTCCAGCCTTTAAGGGAGTAAAAGCACAGTGGCAAGCAATTGATTATGGAGCTAGAGTATCTGGGTGTTCTACTCACTTTGTAACGTTCGAAATGGATTCGGGACCAATAATCCTACAGAAAGCGGTACCAATATTTCCAGAAGATACAGGTGAAACATTGGCGGAGAGGATTCTTCCAGTAGAACATAGAATCTTAGTAAAATCAGTCCAACTTTACTGTGAAGATAAACTCAGAATAGATGGGCATCAGGTAATAATTAGGGAGTAGTGGTTAGTATGTGTGGAGTATTAGGAATACTTGGGAATTTACGACTTCGAACCGCAAGAGAACTTCTTCTCTTGCTTACTCATCGAGGGCAGGATGCAGCAGGTCTACTTTGGAGCGAAAATGGAGTTATGAAGACTAGTAAATCCATGGGAAATCCAGGGAAGATTGATGTACCTGATATCAACCCTGCTCATATTCTGGGAAGTACAAGATATCCAACCACGGGTAAGAGAGTAGCTTCACCTGAAGACCTTGATAAATTTGTAGGGCCTTTCAACGTAAGTGAGATATCTATGACTCACAACGGAAATATTACGAATATGCCCTCTGTATCCGAAACTGTTTTTGACTGTGATTCCGAATTTCTTGCTGAAAGACTCTCCCTTCATTTGAAAACAAACAATGGAAATCTTCCAGAAGCATTCAGACAACTGGATACAGAAGTTGATGGTTCATACAGTTTGACTGGTCTCTATCGAGGGAAATTGTTTGCATATCGTGATCATCATGGTTTCAAACCACTTGTATTTGGGCGAACTAAAGATAAGACAATTGTTGCATCAGAGAGTACAGTTTTGGACATGGCTGAAGTGCCTCTTGAGAGGGATGTGTATCCAGGAGAACTCCTAATTTTCGATCAAAAAGGGACGATGGAGTCACATTCAATTTCACAAAACGCCACTCATGCCCATTGCTTCTTCGAGTATGTTTACTTTGCGCATCCAGCAGCAAAGATGGAGAACCAGCTTGTCTATGATGTGCGATTTCGTTTGGGTCGAGCTCTTGCCCAGAGTTTTCTTAAACGGAATCTTGAGATTCCCGATTACGTTGTCCCTGTGCCAGACACAAGCAGGCCAGCTGCACAAGCAATGGCTGAAACATTGTCAGTTCCTATGCGTGAAATCATATTGAAGAATAGATATCTTGGCAGAACCTTCATTGTTAGGTCTCAAGAAGAAAGAAACTCGATGGCGAGGAACAAGTACATTTACCTAGATGATAAGATTACGGGAAAAACCATCTTAGTAGTAGATGATAGTATAGTAAGAGGAACCACTGCAAGAATGATTATTGCAGATCTTAAGAAAAAAGGAGCAGCGAAAATCTATTTTGCAGTAACTTGCCCACCACAAACACATCCTTGTTACTATGGAATAGATATCGCAACAGATAGTGAATTGATAGCATCGACCACGGACATTGATTCTATCGCGGAATTCATCGGAGCAGACGCACTGATATATCAGGAACAGAACACTGTTGAGAACGCTATTGGTCTAAATGATCTCTGTCTTGCATGTTTGAATGGCGAATATCCAACTGAGCATGCAAGAAAGATACGGGGAAACATGTCCGAGTGCAGCTCAACAACAAATCAACGTGATTACGAGAGGGATTTCTCAAAATGAAGATTGGAACTCTAGCAAGTCATAGTGCATTGAATATAATCTCTGGTGCAAAAGCAGTGGGATTTGAAACTGAATTGTTCTGTACGCCAGATAGAGTTCCTTTTTACAAATCATTTGGCATGGAAGACTCAATTGTCGAAATTCCTTCGTTCGATTCTATTCTAGAGATGGATCTTTCAGATGTTATCATTATTCCACATGGCTCATTTGTTGCATATATAGGGTCTGAGAGAATTCTCAAATCAAAGCTTAGAATATTTGGAAACAAAGAACTACTTCGCTGGGAAGAAGACAGGCAACTAAAATCTAAACTCATGAAAGAAGCAGGACTTCGTGTTCCTCGAGAGTTTAATCGAATAGACGAAGTAAATACTCCTGTCATTGTGAAATCAGATGGGGCAGCTGGCGGAGAAGGATATTTTATCGCAGCAAACAAAGAAGAGATTGAAACAAAATTAAAATCTACGAAGGGATACACATTCCAAGAATACATCACTGGAACGAAAGTATTCACAACGTATTTCAATTCTCTAGCTAGAAACAGACTAGAGGTCTTCGGAGCGGATATTAGGTATGAAACTGATGCTGATGCAAATCTACGGTTTGATGACAAACCCTCCTTTGTCGTTGTAGGGAACCTTCCTCTCGTTCTTCGAGAATCCACACTTGCACAGTACTATAACATGGGATTAGGATTCATTGATGTATTCAAGAAGGAAATTGAACAGGACCTGATTGGACCATTTTGTATTGAAACAATTATCGATAAGAATCAGGATATCTATGCCTTTGAGTTCAGTGGAAGAATTGTTGCTGGTACAAATGTGTGGATGCCATCTTCACCGTATTCTTTCGTTTTGTTTGGTGATGATATGTGGATGGGTAAAAGAATCGCATTGGAGATTCGGGAACTTATGAATTCAGGTCGATTAGATGATATTTTAAGGTGAGGTCATGTTCGTTAGACAACAAGAACAGAAGACTTACAAACCAACACGCTTCCATTTCATCGGGAAAGGCCAAGTTTGGCACTTGGAGGTTACCAGATGAAGCTCCCAACAATAGGAATGCTTGGTTCGCATAGTGCAGAGGAAATAGGAACATCTGCTAAGGCCAATGGATTCCAGACAGTTATTGTTTGTCAGAAAGGGAGATCCAAACTCTATACTCACTATAACAAACACCTATACGATCATGTGATTGTTCTGAATAAATTTGGTGAGATGATCCAAGATGAAATTCAAGAACAATTGAGAGAGCTTAACACTATTTGGATTCCAAATCGTTCCTTCTCAGTTTACGTAGGTTATGAGGAAATTGAAAAGAAGTTCAAAGTACCAATTTATGGTAATCGAGATATCCTAAGGGTTGAGGAGAGAGGTCCAGAAAAGGACCAATACTGGTTATTGAAACAATCGGGAATCAGGATACCAAAATCATTCACACCTGATTCAATCGACAGACTAGTAATCGTAAAGGTCCAGCAGAAAGGACGACCTTTGGAACGAGCATTCTTCTACGCAGCATCACCAGCTGAATATGAGAAAACTAGCGAGTCAATGATTAAGAAAAACCTAATATCAGAGGAAGACTTAGCACAATCAACAATTGAAGAATTTGTTATTGCTCCACGATTCAATGCTAACTTTCAAGCATATGCAATGGATGATCATTTTGGTGACTTAGACTTTGTCGGATTCGACGATAGAATACAGACAAGTCTCGGAGGACTCCTTAATCTTCCAGCTAGTGAGCAATTAAAAATCGATTTTGCTGTGATGAATGAAGAAGCTGGGCATAAAGGAGTCACTATGAGAGAGAGTAAGAAACCCTTAGTTTACAACGCTGCTGAAGCATTGCTAGAAGGAATCAGAGAGCACTTTCCACCGAGAATGATAGGACTTTTCTCACTGCAGGGTGCTTTGACAGAAGAATCAGAGTTCATCGTCTTTGATCTCAGTCCAAGAGTACCAGGAGCTCCATGTGTTGGTCCAACCAGTCCGGAAATGAGACGATTATCACTCAAGTTCGATAAACCAGTTCAATCACCATTGGACTTGTGTATGTTTGACATTCAGAAAGCGACAAAAGAAAATAGAATCAGCGATGCAACAACATAGAGGAGAGAAAAAAATGGCCTTGATTCACGAAGGAAAAGTAAAACGAGTCTTACAGGACCCAAATTCATCAGAACGGGTAATCATAGAATTCACAGATAAAGTAACTGCGGGAGATGGAGAGAAGAAACAAGAATTCACAGGAAAAGGAGCAGTTGCCTGTGACATGTCGCATTACCTCTTCGGATATCTAGAAGGAAAGGGCATTGATACACACTATGTGAAAAAATTGACCGATAATCAACTTCTCTGCAAGAAGGTCACAATCTATCCCATTGAGGTTGTCTGCAGGAATAAGGCTGCTGGTTCATTCTGTAGAAGATATGGCACTAAGAAAGGAATAGAATTTTCAGAACCTCTTGTCGAATTCTTTGTGAAGGATGATGCGTATCATGACCCGTTGATTACAGCAGGAGCAATCAATAGACTTGGACTTGTAAACAGACAAGATTTGGAGTTCTTGAGATCAGTTGCGCTTTCAGTTAATTACTATCTTAGAGAATTATTACAACAAAGAAATTTGATTCTTGTAGATTTCAAACTTGAATTTGGGAGAACTGAGAAAGGATACATCGTAATAGCTGATGAAATATCTCCGGACACAATGAGAATCTGGGATTCCAAGTCCAAATCGATGGATAAGGATGTCTTCAGAGAAGACAAAGGAGATCTTATTGC
>CAZMBV010000040.1:9574-16754 GCA_964564335.1 uncultured archaeon | reverse complement strand
ATTCCCAGTGAGCGTGAAGCCTTTCTAATTACGGGAGAGTCTGATCCCTTTGTTGCTGCAGAGATCATTGTAGATTCAATAGCAGACCACTGTGTAATAACCCTTGATTCACAAGGTTGTCTTCTTTTTGATGGTGACAAATACAGTGTCATCCCATCCCAATCTGCAAAAGTGTGTGATCTTATGGATGCTAGTGCTGCTTTTCTAGGTGGATTTATTTTTGGATTACTAAATGATTACACACCATCTAGCTGTGCTGCTTTAGGTACATCCGTAGTCACATTTATGTCTCCGGAAAGCAGACCAGACTTTCCTCTGAATCTTACTAATGTTCTCCAAAAAGCAGATGCGATTGCGCTTGACATCGAAACTCGATGATGCATTATTTATCCAGTTTTATCGAATACTTTATTCACAGTTCTTGTGAGGAATTGTTTGGCCTCAAACATTGCATTGTCACCCTTACTCGTGATTGCATAGTATTTTCTTGGGGAATCACTAGTGCGTTGTTCCTCTATGAGTCCATCTTTGATGAGTCTGTAAATGATGGCATAACCACTGACTGTAGCAGGAGAAAATCCAAATCTATCTTGAATCAACTGCTTGATTTCGTAACCGTAGTGTGGACGCTCCTGAAGAAGTCTGAGAATATACATCCAGAGCATCTCTTTTGTCAGTTTGTTCACTAATCTGTTCATGGCTTTTGGTTGATTATCTTCGCCTGATTGGTCAACGTCTGGCATCACTTATCCTTCCTTTCAAACTCCGAAATGATATGTGCCACGCAGTGGCTGCTTAGATAGCTGGTGTTCCCCAAAGAAACCTTTCGCAGGGTAAATTTTGAAATCAGTTCCTCCGTCTGGGAATTAAAGCCTCTATGGTCTCCGAGCATAAAACTGTTATCGCTTCCTGAAATAGCTATCTCATGTAGGTCAAGTTCTTCGCCTTTTTCATGAAGTACCCAAAGGTTTGATGATGTAGAATTATTGAACTCTCTAATCACACTCTCCAGATTCCCTTCAGATATCTGTACATAATCAGGTGGATTCCCCTTAAGGGACTCTTTGAGAACTTGAGCCCACGCGGTTTCCCCCGAAGGTAGAGGTCCTGTAGGAAATTGAAACCGTAAGATTACAGAGTCCCCAATAACTGCAATTACTTCTAACTCTTCTTTTTTCAAATTACTCGGTGCCCACTGAAAACAAGCTGAGAGAACTCGACATAGTATATCGATTCGTTTACCAGATCCTGGTAGGTCTCTTAAAATGAAATCTCCTGATGTTGCTACCTTGGGAAGAATTTGGATAAATCTGAGTATGGTGGAATGTGGCATTTGGCATACCGACTAATTATTGGCTCAAACGATTGGTCTATTGAATTTGACCTTAAAGGCGAACATGCTGGGTTTTAGAATTGCCTATCACGTGTCGGTACAGATTTTCTCTCAGAATCTTGTCTGAT
Source organism: uncultured archaeon (assembly GCA_964564335.1). Lineage (GTDB taxonomy): Archaea > Asgardarchaeota > Thorarchaeia > Thorarchaeales > Thorarchaeaceae > SMTZ1-45. Next base: position 15,293 of record CAZMBV010000040.1, on the reverse strand, counting down.
TTGTACCCTACCCGCGTGTACTGCACAACTCACACAGTAGTATGCTGTTATTCTACGTGTTTGAATGTAGCTGCCTTGCTGTCTTAGTTCTCTTGCCAATTGAGGTTCAACCGAAGAAACCCTTTTGGTATATTTTTTCGCTTTATCTGCAGGTACAATTCTTCCACATTTGGAACATTGTACGCTCTTACTTCTTCCGTGCCCGCCTTTGCTGCGACCACCAGATTTTCTTTTCTTTGCCAATTTTCAGTTCCACCATGACTGATTATTTGCATGCTGGTCTGGTAGCCTTAAAACGTTGTTCATGTTACTCAAGTTTTTCCTACTTTTTTTGCAATGCTTTTATGGTTTCGAGAACTTTTCCAATTATCTCATTATTTGAATCGACAATGAGCTTGTTAACTTCACGGTCTATCTGATCCTCAAGTATTGGTTGTGTATTGCCTGACAAACCCTCTAGACTAGCATGTATTGAAGGGCCAATAGTGAAGGGATTGTATCCTCCTTCTAACACCCAAACAGAACCTCTTGCGTTTGTAGTGCTAACTATCTTGTCAATCTCTCTACCAAATCTCCAATAGGTTCTCGAATCTATATCCATATTTCCTACAGGGTCTGCGTAATGAGCGTCATATCCCGCTGACACCATTATTAAATCTGGATTAAATGATTTTACCGCTGGTATCATAATGCGATTGATAGCTGATTCATACGAGATGTCAGGAGAGGTTTCTAATAATGGGATATTGATATTCGTACCTTTTCCATCACCATAACCCACTTCATCATAATGTCCGAGACCAAAATTCTCGAAGTCGTACTCGTGAAATGAAATGTACTGAACGTCGGGATTCGTATAGAAGATTTCTGATGTTCCATTGCCATGATGGTCATCAAAATCGATTATTGAAACTCGATGGATAGTTTCATCCTGAAGGGCATGTTTCGTAGCTATAGCTACATTGTTGAAGTAGCACAGCCCCATCGCATTGGAAGTTGAAGCATGATGCCCTGGGGGTCTCATCAGGACAAATGCATGCTTTACATCCCCTGCTAGGACCATATCCACTCCTTTCATTGATCCCCCTACAGTGAGAAGGACTGCTCGTATGAGGTCTGGACTTGCATATGCAGACTCACCTAGTTGTCCCGTACCGATTTCAGACATCATTTCAACAGTATCAACAAGATATGGCGAGTGTACAAGTAATGGGTCCTTTAACGTTGCCCTCGGAGCTTTTACTCTAATCATATCTGAAAGAACACCACTTTGCTCAAGATATCTCTCAGCCATCTGATAACGGAGTGGGTTCTCAAAGGACTCAAGGTGTGGCTTAGGGAATGGCATCCGATGCAAGCTAGCCTTTGGGTGTGAAATAAACGCAATCTTATCATTAACCAAGGCAATCACATTGAAGGATGCTTCTCTTTCTCCTTAACTGTTGTTATTCGTTCCTTGAACTCTGGTTCTAGAGGTAGTATATAGTTATAGAGAACATTTAGAACTTGATTACTCAGTATTGTTTCATTATTCTGAACTTGAAGTCCATCGATTGGATTATTCTCCAGAATACTGTCAAACATTCTTGAGGCACTTGTCCACATTCGATTTTCTCTGATATAGAGAAATCCATCCTCCTCAAAAACTGCATCTGAATGAGCGTTTCTGAAATTCTTTGCTGCTTCTTTCAATGTACTCGGGGGGCCCTTGCGATTGAATGTCTTCGAAATTTCCGGGACTTCTACAAACATACCCAAGGCGTATCTTGTGTCAACGAAATACACTTCTGCTAAAACATCTCCAAAGCGTGTCTCACCAGTTCTTTCAACAGACATTTCTGAAACTGTTTTTCTTGCAAGTCTATGCAACTTGTCACGGAGAATGGTATAGTGTACTTCACCATCGGATTGAAACTCTGTAACACAACTATGATTTTCGAGCCAATCTGGCAGCTTATTACTTGGTATTGGTGATTCAATGAATGACTTAAGAATAGTGGTGGAATCTGCTGCCTCTAGATTCTCTAGTACTCTATCGATTTTATACTGCACCCATTCATAAGATCTCAAACTAAAACTCGAAGCCATGTTTCTATTGTGATCTGTTGGATCTATCAAGAACACATGGTCATCACGAAATGATGGAATTTTCTTTAGTTTTTCAAGACTGCGATTTAGGGGATCTATCGGTTCAACATCGAGTTTTCTAAGAGCTTCAAAAGCTGACTTTAGATTGGGTGTGATTAAGACGATGATTTCCAGAGTAACGCCTGTTAATCCCATTCTTCCTACTGCACATGTGTCTCCATATGCATGGCATGCCCTCACGAAAGACTTCAGGATTCTTGCATCCTCTCTTTTCTTCTGATTCATTATGTTTGCAACATAGGATGAATGATGGACAGTTCTATCTACTGCAGTTATTGGTCCGTTCTCAGCAAGAGTCTTGGAATCGATATCGAAACACCCAAGAATATCGATTTCTATGCCCTCCATCTTCAATGATAGAAAGGGATGTTGCGAGAATGCTCTCTGAATATCGGCAACCTCTAGATTCCTCACTGCAGGTTCAAACCAGTCCGAAACGAGTCTACTCATGATATCATCTATTGCCTGTCGATTTGGTGTGTTGGTTTCAGTGAATACTTCAGGGTAATCTTCAGGTTTCAGTGCAACAAATAGGTCAATATCTGCGGCTCCGCTAAGCTGAGTCTGCTTCTTCCCAGTAGAGCCTTGAGGTTCGATGAATGAATATTGAAAATTAGTTGAAGCTACCTTTTCTTGTAACGCCTTTTTGAGTTGATTGATAATTCTCTCTTGGCGATCTATTTCATCCTGACTCGGAGTAATTCTAGTGATTAATTCCTCTCTAATAGAATCAGGTAATAGATTTGGCAAACTAATTCCCATCCATCCATTTACTGAATATCCTAAGAATGTTGGCCTTAAGAATTGCCTTAGGGTTTAAAGCCTTGAATCATCATATTGAGGACAGTCGATGTGACCGGTGTTTCCAATGCCTAAGATACTTCCAATAGTTATCACAATACTTGCATGTAAAAATCACTATCTCTTCATCCAGCGAAAGAATCCTCCTTACGAAGGACTTTGGAGTATGATTGGTGGGAAAGTCAATATCGGTGAGCATATCACAGAAGCTGCTATCCGAGAGGTCTTGGAAGAAACTGGTGCACAAAAGGTTGAAGATTTTGTTTATCGTGGATTTGTATCTGAGCGACTCGTTGATTCTGATGGAATTCTTCTCTCTCACTTTCTGATTTTTGTGGGTCACGCTATGATTACTGAATATACACAAACCCATCGTGAGGGAAACCTCGCGCTCTTCTCCCTAGATGAAATACACGAGAAGAAAGACCAATTCTTACCTTCTGATTATGAGATGTTTCAACAATTCCTCAACACAATCGAAAAACCGTTAATTCATGAAGCTGAATTACTATATGATGATAAAGGGTATCACCTAGTATATTATAGGGAGCCAGATAATGCATCTCAATGAGATCGAAATACAGCCGATAGCAGCAGAGAGTCTTGGAGTAAGGTCTCTTTGCACTTTCGTCCGAACACCTGATGTTTCAATTCTGCTTGATCCATCTGCAGCATTAGCTAAGCGATATGGTCTTGAACCCCATCCACTGGAATACAAAGCACTCAGAGAGTCCTTGGGTGCAATTCAGAGTCTGGCTAATGAAGCATCAATCCTCTCTATCTCTCACTATCATTATGACCATGTTCGTCCTGGTTTTCAAAATTTCCTCTACAATCTGAGTACGCAAAATGAGCGAAAAATGCAAGTTGCTGGAAAAACAGTCTTTGCAAAAGACAATCGTGAGAATATTAATTCTTCACAGAGACGTCGAGGTTATTATTTTTTGAAAGACATCAAACACGATGCTAAAGATATACAGTGGGTTGATGGCAGAAGCTTCAACTTTGGAGATACAACAATTACGTACTCTCATCCACTTCCCCATGGACCAAATGGTAGTCAACTAGGATTTGTCCTCGCAACCACAATTGAATACTCTGGCACACGATTCCTCTTTGCCCCTGATATTCAGGGTCCTATTTCAAAGGAGACCTTTTCTTATATCCTCACAATAGAACCGGAACTAGCAATAATTGGTGGCCCACCATTGTATCTATCTCAAGTTAGCACTCAAGAGATACAATCCGCCTTATACTGTCTGTCAAATCTGGCAGTATTAATTCCAACCCTCGTTGTTGACCATCACAATATGCGAGGTGGTAATTGGAGTGAATGGATTAAACCTGTTCTCAATGCAAGTAATGAGTCTGGAAATTCTCTTCTATCAATGGCCGAGTTGGCCGGAAAAGAAGAACAATGTTTTGAATCAAATAGAAAACAACTCTATCTGGATCATCCTCCTAATGAAGAATTCCTGAATTGGGTACATGCATCAGAAGAATACAAGGTTCAAAATATGCCTCCTATCTAGGACTTCAATAGAGACCACAAAACATCATATTGAAACAAAAGTCAGGAATATCGTCTGAGTGATAGATAGAATTATCAAACAATCAAAATTTTCTATCTATTGTTTGATGGTTTCTTCATAGCATGTAGTGGAGGTGAAAACCGGTTTGGAAGAAGTTGATGGTGAATCTACTCGAGCACTTCTCACTCGTTTCAAGAGTGCAGTAAACAGTGCAAATGATCATCTAGTGGGAGAAGAATATCAGAAGGCAATGGCACTCTATTATGATGCTAGCCAATCCGCAGATGAAATGACCCAACGCTTCCTTAACCTGTTGATCAAAACCGCACCCTCTACCGCTCACAAAACCGTTTTCATTGAATTTCTTTCTTGGCGGTTACGATACTATACAGCTCAATATGATTATCATCTGGCTGTAGCACAGACACTCTCAGGTCTGCCCCGAGAAGAGTGGATAGCAAGACTTGAAACAATACTGGTTCTCTCTCAGAGTCTTGTCGATAAGATACTACCAGTATACAATGATACTGAAGATAATTCGATTAGACTGCGAATCAAGGATCTACTTGAGGATTGGATTACAGGTATACGGAATCTCGTTCTAAATCTCAAGTCATGGGGAATGGCAAGTGCGCAAGCCTCTAGAGTACTAGAATGGGCAATGGATAATGGAATAAAATAGATAGAGCGTATTTCATCACTCTTTGGATATTCCTTTAACAAAAGCAGTTGCAATTTCAGTATCTGCTAGTTGATAGTGGCTGTCCAAATAGCAAATCAAATAGTGATCTTTATGTTTAATCACAATTGGGACTGGGAACCTTTTAACACTCTTTAATTCATTCTTTGGTAGCTTCCAATGTATTGACTCCTTACAAACTGGACATTGAAACCATTTCAGCCCTTCTGACATAAGATTCACCATAGCGTATTGCGGGCGGGCAATTGTCACTGTCTGCAATGGTCAATAAAACGTTTTCTAGGGGATGCACGGATTTTTTTAGTTAATCATCATCAAGTTCCATATCCCATGCCCCCGGATCTTCGAGGTCTCTACTTAGAATGGGCCCTTTTCTTGCTTCTAGTGTATCAATATCAAATCTATCACTATCGATCACAAGTTCATCTGTTTCTTCATCATAATATGCTGGAATATACCCTTTTTTTATTGCACCTGGAATAATTCCTTTCAATTGCTTATGTGTTAGACCTGTGCTCTCTTCAAGACTTGCGAGTGT
>CAZMBV010000040.1:0-9474 GCA_964564335.1 uncultured archaeon | reverse complement strand
TTCCTTTCAATTGCTTATGTGTTAGACCTGTGCTCTCTTCAAGACTTGCGAGTGTTACAGCTGCTTCTGATTCAAGTGAAGTTCTTATAAAACCTGCAAGCACTAATTCGAAAGCACGTCTTATTTTGGCAAGATGCTCACTATCCAGCTCATCTGCTAGAACAGATTCAATCATTTTTTCAGCATCACCAAAACGATACTCTGTAAGCATTAAAGCAAGATCGATTAGACCCGTCGCTTCTCCCTTTGTAGTTTCGATGACCGCATGTAACAGGGAGAGCGCCATGTCAATATCGCCTCCTGTTATTGCACAATAAGCTCCATCCAACAAAAGAAGGGGATCTTTTTCAGCATCTGCTGCTGAAACATATGCTTCTGCGGCAATTTGGCAATCTATTTCGAACTTTTCATGCTCTCCATGTTTAATCCATGACGAACCAGCTATAGTCATCATGAGAGCAGCTTCTGCATATTCGCAAGCTAACATTGCATGCTCGTAGGCTCGTTCATATGCTTGAGCTGCTCTGGAGTAAAATTCCCACCTTGTCCAGCATTCAGCTGCTTGCTGGAATAGTTTTGTAGCTTCTAAGTTTCCTCCATTTTTTGCAAGTCTTTCAGCCGCTTTTTCATGCTCTTCGCAATCCATCGGCTGCATATTCCTCACGACTACCTGATGACTCCATCTTTCATTCGAAGTGTTCTCTTTGCGAATTTCACTAGCTCCTCGTTGTGAGTCACTAAAACCACAGTCATCTTTTTCTCTCGATTGAGATCAGCAATGATTTTCATGATGTTTTCCCCAGTCTTGGAATCCAAATTTCCAGTGGGTTCGTCGCAAAATAGGATTGGTGGATCGTTCACTAGTGCTCTGGCGATAGCGATACGCTGCTGTTCGCCACCGCTCATCTGTCGTGGAAAGTGGTCTCGACGTTCAAGCATATCGACCTCTCTCAGGACCTCCAGTGCTTTTGCTTCCTGTTTTTCCTTTGTAAGATCAACACTTGGCCAGAGAACTGATTGGACATTCTCAAAAGCAGTTAGATCCTCAATTAACAGGAATGCTTGGAATACAAATCCAATCTTCTGCATTCTGACCTTTGGTAGGTCTCTCTCACTGATGAGCGTCACATCGACACCATCAAGGAGAATCCTGCCTGCTGTCGGTTGCTCTAGACCTGCCATAACATGTAGTAGAGTACTTTTGCCACAGCCACTTGGGCCAACGATTGCAACAAATTCTCCTGCATTTATCTCAAGATTGACATCCTTGAGAGCTGCAACAGTGTTTTTCCCTTTGCCAAATTCCTTATTGGCTCCTTGAACTTGAATGATTGGTTGTGCCATTTGATTATTCCTCCCTCAAGGCTTTCATTGGCGGCACTGACATTGCGCGTCTTTGTGCAATGAACAATCCTGGGATTTGCATACCAAGTATAATGAAGAATGTAGTGAATAGTGGAACTGCGTCAATTACGATGAAATCATGTACTGCAAGTAACAGAGAACCAGGAGCCATATTCACACTGAAGTATGTGACAATACCTACAATCTCAAAACTAATTTGAAGCATAATCAGGAACGATGCAACCGTTACGAGAATTACCTCTCCAATAACCAGTAGCATGACATCATTATTTGACCAGCCTATACATTTGAAGACAGACATATCTCTGCGTCTAAACTGAGAAATAAGAATTGCATAGAAACTGGATACGATTAAAGCCATCAGAAGGTACCATGCCCAATTTGCAGATAGATATCCATCTGAAACCACAATAATGAGAATGGCATACACCATCATAAATGGAATGACTCGTTTCTTGGCGCGGAATGCGAATTTTATACTTTTGAAGAATACTCTGAAGTTCAAACTTCGAATCCTCCTAGGATTTGGTGCTGATTATCCATATGGCGCATAATAAGCTCTAAAGAGTTTTGGGTCATTAATGATTCAGTCAAATTCTTCTGAATCTGCCTTCTTGATTATTGGACTTCCGTTCTCAGGCCAGAGTTCTCGGCGTAGGAGGTCTCTTATCGCAACTCTGATTGCCTCGCTTCTGGATGGATACATTCCTATCTCGACCAGTTTATCAAGTCCGTTTACGTAGATATCACTCATCTTTACCGTCACTAAATTCATGGACTCATCCTCACAACACATGTTGACCCGAAAGTTCTGGATATAAAATGATTCCACCACCTAAAGTCAACGCGCCAACCACTCAACAATTAGTCACTGATTGGAAAGAATCGATTGACATTGAACCCAGAAACGGCTAAATATACACAAATTGAATCGAAATATGGACGCCGATGGGTGGACACAGGTAGTGCAATCACCGTTGTCATCCTTTTCGGTTCTTGAATAGATGTTAGAATCCTGACGAGGTGAAAATTTGAGTAGTGGCGGTTTCGATTACATGCGTAAGGTCGTTATGATCGGCGCAGGCGGTAGTGGGAAGACTGCACTCGTTAATCGTTATCTAACCCAAAAATTCTCCGAAGAATATATTGTGACCATAGGGTCGCAATTTGCAGTCAAGACAGTCAGTGTTGATGCAGCAAATGGCCGTAGTATTGTAGTGAAACTTCTGGTCTGGGATCTTGCAGGACAACAAAGGTTTGACTTCATCCGTGGTAGCTACTACAGAGGTTCTAAGGGTGCCCTCTTGGTTTTTGATACCACTAGGAAGAGCACATGGATTGAACTACCTAAATGGATCAAAGAAACCGAGGATGCTCTTGGTGAAAGAATTCCAATCATTCTACTCGCTAACAAAGTTGACCTCGTTGAGCATAGAGTCATATCTCAAGAGATGGCTCTGCAGTTTGTTGAAGAGTATGGTCTTACAGGGTACTTGGAAACCAGCGCTCTAACCGGGGAGAATGTAGAGGAAGCCTTCTATCAGTTAGCTAAGAATACACTGCATGTTTCCTAAATTTCCCTCCAGTGCTTTTACCAAAATGACTAAAGGACAGATTCTATGCCCTAATCTCATTAGAATTATTAGTTTGATGTGAAACCCATGGTAGATTCGAAACTTGATTTGAAACTTCTAGAGGATCTCTGTAATGCGTTCGGCCCTAGTGGGCATGAACATGAGGTTCAAAAGATTGTTCAAGAATATGGAAAGAAGTATGCTGACGAGGTGCTTCAAGATGGCTTAGGTTCTGTTATCTTCCGAAAAGGTGAAGGTGGTCCAAAGATTATGCTTGCAGGGCATGCCGACGAGATTGGCTTTGTAATCACTGAAATCAAGAAAGATGGATATCTTGCTTTTCACCAACTCGGTGGATGGTGGGATCAGACACTTCTTACACAAGAAGTTGTTATCAATCCTTACAAGGGTGGCAAGAAAATTATTGGTGTCATCGGAGCTCCACCACCACATATACTCTCTCCAGAAGATAGGACAAAAGTTGTAACCAAAGAGAAAATGTACATTGATATTGGGTGTTCATCCGCTGATGAAGTGAAGGAGATGGGAATCCGTGTCGGTGACCCCGCTGTTCCTCATGCAATCTTCAGGACTATGAACCGCACTCGAAAGGAGAAGAAAGATAATGACAACGATGCCAAAGAAGAAACCCGTGAAGTTACTCTTGGAGTAGCAAAGGCTTTCGATGATAGAATTGGCGTCTTCATTGTTCTTGAGGCTCTGCGGAGAATCTCGGAGAATAACATCTCACTCCCCAACGAAGTATACTTTGTATCAACAACTCAGGAAGAAGTTGGTCTAAGAGGTGCAAGAACTGCATCTCAGATGATCAAACCTGAAATTGGTTTTGCCCTTGATGTAGACATCTCAGGTGATTCCCCCGGCGCTGAAGGTCTTGTTCAGAAGATGGGTAAGGGCGTATCAATTTCAGCTGGAGATGGATCTATGATACCCAATCCAAGACTTCGTAAGTTTGTGATTGAGATTGCTGAGGAGAAAGATATCAAATATCAACCCGCCTTCTTGAAAGCTGGTGGAACTGATGCAGGAATCATTCACCTAGCTGGAATGGGTGCTCCATCACTCTTCTTGGGAATTCCTACAAGGTACATTCACTCTCATCATGGAATGCTTGATTTCGATGATGTTGAGAATGCAGTTCAATTGCTAATCGAAGTTCTTCAGAAATTAGATGCAAAAACAATAGAGCAATTTACGACTCTCTGAACAACGTGAAACCAGCCTACAAAAATTAGGCTGGTTCACCTCTTATTTTTCGAATTATCGTTCTCTCTTACCCGCAATATACTCATCAACGCGTATTCTAGCTTCGAAGTCGTTGATTTGATATCTTGGGTGTTTGAAGCTGTAAGAGCTAATGCTTGAGAGTTCTCCACCAATTCCGCGGTCCAAGGCTATCTTTACAGCCCTTACCACGTCGATGATCACACCACCGCTGTTTGGTGAGTCTTGCACTGAGAGCTTCAGGTCGAGGTCAAGTGGAAGGTCTCCAAAAGCTCTTGACCTGACGCTAATGTAACATACTTTGTTGTCTTCCAAAAATGGAACATAATCACTAGGTCCAATTTTGGTTGGCAATTCATAATCCACACAGCTTGTAACTGCTTCGGTCTTACTGATTCTCTTTGAGGAAAGTCTGTTTTCTACCTGCATATTTTCAAAGTCGGTGTTTCCACCGATATTTAGCTGGTAAGTATTTTCGAGAATCAACCCTCTTTGGTCAAATAGTTGTGCAAGAACTCTGTGGAGAATAGTAGCACCTAGCTGGCTCTTGATATCATCTCCAGCACATGGTAATCCTGCCTTCTCAAATCCTTGTGCAATTGGTGAATTTGGATCTGAAACAACAAACTCAGGAATTGCGTTCACATATCCTATTCCTGCATCGAGAGCTGCTTGAGCGTAAATTCTTGTACTATCTGCACTTCCAACTGGAAGATAAGTTACAAGAACATCCGCTTTGGATTTTCTGAGTTCTTCAGTAACATCAACTGCTTCTATTTCCTTCTCATCATATGCAAAGAAGGACTCTCTCATATGTGGTGCAACACCATCCGAAATTGGTCCTGGTAGGACTTTCACACCAGTCTTTGGAACATCTGGTGCAAATTTCATACAGCAATTGGGTTCAACCCACATTGCATCTGCGACATCGAGTCCTATCTTCTTTCTATTTGCTTCAAAGGCTGCTACGACTTTGATATCCTTTGGAAAATAACCACCAAAATCCACGTGCATGAGACCTGGAACTTCTTCATTCGCCTTTGCGTTGCGGTAATAGTGTGTTCCTTGAATGAGTGCTGAAGCGCAATTTCCAAGTCCTGCGATTGCTAAACGGAGTTCTCCCATTATTCATCACCGTATGCTTAGTATTCTACAGTCATAGAATAGTATGCCAATTTAACCTTTGTGCCAAGGTTGTGAACGATATTTATTCATCTTCTTCATTTTCTGTTTCATATTTGGTATGAAGCATCTTCTTTGCAGTAGCAATAGTTTTGGCTCCAATTCCAGTTATCTCTCCCCATTCATCAGTTCTTGTGATGACATCAAAGGGTGATCCAAATTTTTCAAGAAGGCTCTTTGCCCTTACGACATTGACTCCTGGAAATCCAGCTATGAAAAACTCCTGTTCATCTCCAACACCATATAATCCCTTTCGTGTTCGAATGATTGGAAGTCGTTGACCTGTTTTCTTCCGCTCTCCTTCTTCACCAAATAGAGCTCCGTAAAGGAGTCCTGCAGAGTGTAAAGCATTGAATCCCATGAGTACCTCTATGCCCATGTCTCTGATGCTCTGAATCAACGCATCCAAAGAATTTGGATGGATATATGATGCTCTCTCCATTGTCACAAAGAATGGTTTTCCCTTTGTTTGCTTTGTCGAGAATGGAATATACACGCATCCCTTTACTGGATCTCTTCTAATAGCTAGGATGTTCTCTATCAAGACGTACGGTTTTTCATATTCTAATAGCGCATTCAGTTGTTTTGTTAAACGTGGTACTCCTGCTGCACTCCCCTTGAGAGTACCAATAAGGTCATTCACAGTTTTTCGTTCAATAGCAACTCCGTCAGAACCGAGGATGTCCCCGATTGGAATCTTCTCGATTGTGTATGTGATGCCTTCCTTATCCATCATAGACATGAGGTGTTTTACAGAATTGATAGACTTGCCACCTGTTTCATGAATATCTATTACAATTTCAGGTACATTCCCGAATAGGTCGGATTGCATGAGGTCACCTTCAGAAGAGGGTCATGACTGCAGCCATAGAAACCTCTCTTGCAAGGTTCTCACTATCAGCTGATCCGATAACGATTACGTCCCCATCATTTGGTCGTAGACTCTCAATAACAAGCAAAGTTTCTGCTTCATATGCTGTAAGAATGTGAAAGTCATCTGGAGGCATCACTAAATCCCCTCCTTTCTGAATCAATGTAGTAGCTCCTGCCTTATCATATCCTCCCTGAATTATTGCTTCATCGCGCTGTCTGACTCCATCGGTTATCTTAGAAACACATCCCTTAACAAGATTTGCAAAAGCGAAGTCGTACATCACAAGATTTCTGATATCCAGAGTTAGACCGATGGGAATATCGCGAGATATATTGACAAACAAGTTCTCTCCCTTGGATGTAAGTCGTTGCCCCTGTTTTCCTTCAGCCTCTATGTATCCTGCCTCAGAAAGTCGTTTCAATAAGGTTCTAATGCTTCCTTCTCCTATTGACATCTTTTCACAGAGTTCGTATCTACCTAGTGGTTGTTCTCTTCCAATGAGGATTAATGCGACAGCTGCATGATAGGGTTTGAAAGCTGGTGCAACTCGGCCATCAGCTGGTTCAGATAGTTTGATGAACTCATTTTTCCATGTCATGTTTAGTTACTCTCCAATTATCGACTTATACTTCTGATTCAGTATTCCAGATAAGACCTTTGAGATGCCCTCTTAATGCTGAATTCAATAAAGGTACAACCTGTGAGAAGATCACAGTATTGGAAACTATATGGATGACTGAAAATGGGATTGCTGCAGTTACTGCTAAAAAGAAAGGTATTCCAAATGTTATTGAATATCCAATATTTGTTATCTGCTCAAATATGAATGTCACAAAGGCTCCCGTAATCGCCAATTCCCATTTTCGTGGTGCCAATTTAGTACCCTGTTTACCCATAATAGAACCTACTGTTATGATATAGAACCATCCTATGACTTGGGATGCCCAAATCTGGGGTATAAATCCGCCCCATGGATTAATGACACCGAATAAAATAGACATGATGAGTGTTGACCAGATAGCCATTTGAGTACCGAAAATATATGCGGTAACAAATAATATCGTTGATCCAAGCTCTAGATTTGGTACTGCGACGAACACGTAGTTTCCAACTAGAGCAAGAGCGGTCATGATCGCAACTATGGAAACCTGTCTACTATCGCTAATTGCATTAATAGATTTGTTAGGTTCCATAGTTGAGCCTCATTATTTTTACTTACGACGCCTGGACCATATGTAGATTACAACACCCACACCAAGGATGGTTCCTCCCGCCAATCCAGAGAGTATAATAATTTGGGGAATTACAGGATGGTCATAGGGCATAGCTGGGATAATATCTGAAAGATAAACAACAAGATTGTAGGGAACCCCAAATGAATAACTTGTATTTGCTTGTACAAGTACGCCTGAATTAAGGGAATACACCAGATGCGTGATTTGAGGATTACCAAAAATTGGTGGGTCTTGTTCATAATCGAAGATTATACATTCCTCAGTCACTAGGTGATAATCTTCAGTTGTACGATTCCACATAGTAAAGGTGTAATTTTCAAACCTTGAATTCATTGTTCCATTGAGATAATTCCCTGAAACTCTTTCTGCAGCTGCATAAGCAGTTGCATTCAAGCTCTCAATACTATTATTTCCTGTTTCAATAAAGAATCCGGGCCACCATTCTGTTGTACTTCCCCAGACTCCAAGAACTAGGTCTCTTGCAATTTCTGTATCATTTGCTGTCACTGATACATTTCCAATCGAATACACTCCTTCTACATCTTCGCTAATACCACTAATAGAGCATGTCATTAAACTGCCATTTGCAGCTAACATGTTTCCTCCCTCAGAATAATACATATTCGTGATATTTCTGGGAGCCACACCAACTCTCCATGAAATCTCTGAACCTCCTTCGATTACTGTTGATAACCCGACAGATTGAGGTGAGATACTTAATGTCAGTATGAAAAGTGAAACCAGTAAAACGAATGTACTTTTTTTCTTCATTTATTCAATTCTCCTTGAGGTACTAACATAGACAATGGCAATGAATCCAAACCCTGATGCAGATACAATGATTATGCCTGGAACTAATGATGGGTCTTCTTGATGCTGTTGAACTGGAGTTGAATACACCCATGAAATATTATCATCGTTATCAAGTGAATATTGATTAACAGCAATTGAAGCAAATTCGCCATTAACCCAAAATTGCCATCCATATTCTCCTTGACCAACCAAGCCCTCTATAGCCCTGATGTATGCGAGGGACCCGAACCACTGTACTTCAACATCAAGTACAGACATCGTGACTTCGAGTACAGTGGACCCGTTGAGATTATCGTATTCTCTAATTGTTCCATTTCCAAAATCTATAGTGAGCGTGATTCCCTCAGCAGCTAAAATAACATCAGAGGACCCCAGTGCTGGTGAGGCGTTTGATAGACCCGTGACTAATATCAGAAATAGTGCAAGCATGATACAGTGTTTTCTTCGGTTCAGGACAGCCACACTCTAGGATAGGATAACCTGTCCTACAACATACCAAATTTAAAAGTTGCTATTTTTCATCTTGATACTATCTCCCCGAACCGAAGCATCTATACGGGTTTAACATTGGAGAAGCAAGAGTGAGAAATCAGGGGAATCTACTATTTGACGACTGAATTTGATCGCAAGGGTTTCCTCTTTGTCCTTGAGGGCATTGATGGTTCTGGTAAGACCTGTGCCTGCGGAGAACTAGTGACGAAACTACAGACTGATGGATATGATGTAATCCGCCTTAGAGAACCAACAATTGAGAGTGAGTGGGGGAAAAAGATTCGGAAAAAGTCTCCGACTGGTGAATTATCTCCAGAGGAAGAACTTGATCTCTACTCCAAGGATCGTATGTGGCATATTGCCAATAGGATTAATCCTGCTCTTGAAGATGGAAAGGTAATCCTCATGGACCGCTATTTCTTCGCCTCAGGCGCATACCAATCAACTGTTTTGGATCTTCACTGGAGTGAAATTTTAGAATTGAACAGAACAAAACTGGCTGCCCCTGAACCAGATATTGTGTTCATTCTAGATGTACCTGCAGATATTGGGTTAGAACGTGCAACGAGGAGAACTGGGAAAGCTAATTTGCAATTTGAAAAACTTGATAGACTTGTTAAAGTTCGTCAGAATTACCTAGAGATGGTTGAACAGGATAGTGGCACTTTCAAAGTCATCGATGCATGCCAATCCC
>CAZMBV010000039.1:0-17025 GCA_964564335.1 uncultured archaeon | reverse complement strand
ATTTTTGCAGAATCGGGTAAAAATAGTCTATTTACAGATGCAGTAGTTCAAGTCAACAACATTCTGGAGAATATGGATTGCCAAGTGAATATGGATGAGGATTTTATTGGTCCACCACCTCTCACAAGTCAGCCGCATCTAACAATGGAAGGGACTTCATCTCTCTATATGAATTTGTGTGGGTATGTAAACATCACTGGACCAGATGCATATCCATTGTGGAATTCTACTAACAATATCCATATGGCAGCATCAGAGTATGGAAATGGGAGAGTCATTGTTTCTGCGGATATGAACTGGGCTACCGATGATCAAGTAACTAACCTCGACAATGCACAATACCTAACGAACGCTATCAATTGGCTAACAGCGGCAAATGTCAATGTTCTAGTGTATGTAGATGATGATATAGGCTTGAATTATTATTGTACACCAGTAATTAAGGCATTGAATGACTTGGGTCAGTGTTACTACATTACAACACACCCAGACTATCTGGTCACATCAATAAATGATCAGCACTGGGACCTTGTTATTGTTGATAATGTCAAATTGGATACAGATAGTACTTTGGATGATCTACTCACTTATGTTAATCTAGGTGGAAGATTACTGATGAGCGGATACCGAGTTAATTATGAACCGTCGCATGGATTGTGGAGTGCCTTAGGATTCGAATTTGTTGCAGATGCACCAGATCAGGATCATCTAGACCTTTGGAATGCGGATCATAGTATCTTCAACATACCTCATAATTATACAGTAGGTCACTTTTCTCCATACCATGATTATGGAGATGAAGGAGATATGCTCGATGTCACAACTGGGATTGCATTAGGAGGCTGGTATGCTATTCCATTTGAAGGAAATGCATCAATCGTACTTGGCGAATCTGGAAGAACCCTATACAATGCCTACCTCATTGACCAATTCAGTGGCGATGAAGACGACTCTACATACCTCGATAATTTTGAACTGTGGGAGAATGAGATTGCATTCATGATGAGACCGTTACTTACTCATCCTGAAGATGTCTTCATGACTGAAGGGGACAATGAGGAGATCAACTGGTTATGGGATCCTCCAGCACAGCTGTATGGAGTTCCTCTTTATAGTTATGAATTCAGACTTAATGGTTCGGTTGAAGACTCAGGATTTCTTGGAGGTGCAATAGTTGGAGGGTGGGTACAACGTCTATCTTCTCTTGGCCCTGGTTTGTATATATACGACCTCTCAGTCACAGGAAGATTTGGCTTTCTAGTAAATGACACAGTAATTGTGCATGTGGATGAAGCTCCTACGACAACTTCTACTACTAGTACGATAATAACAACGACAACATCCAGTATTACAACATCAAGCAGTAATCAACCTGGTGAATTAGCAGACATTTACTTGGTGGGACTGGTCATTGGTGGAGCGGGGATTATTGTAATACTAGTTGCAATTTTCTTAAAATTCAAACCTGTACCAGCTAACCTTCCTCAACGTTTGATGAAAAGAAAGAAAGTGTAATGCCCTAGATTACTTAGCTCATCTAATCCAACAGTCTTCTTGAGAAGTTTCTGTCCACCTGTAGAGAGAGTAATATCCATTCCTTCCAGAAAGGTGAATCCAACCTTTTCTAAAATGGTGATATTGTCGACTTTATACTGTAGACAAGGCATTGTCACAATTAGTAAACCACTTGGCCGAATTACCTTCCATATTTTTTGTAGACCTTTCTCTGCATCACTATATTCCGTATAATATTCATACAAGTAGCCTATCACATCATTATTGAGAATTCCAATATCGAAGCACTCTGATGGAAAGCATTGTTCTCCAATGAGAAAGTCATCAAGCCAGTTGGCAACTTCGGGATGGTTATTAATAAAATCTTGATTCTCAGATTGCATGGTTGCATTCGTATCCATGGTTTCCAGTGCAGCTTTGATTATACGAACCTTAGACAGAGACCCTTCTTCTTCGAGTTTACTATAGAGACTATCCAATCGTAAGGCGTGGATGTCAGTGCAGTATACCACAATTCGTCTCATTTTTAATGAAGATGGTAGCAACTTCGGTAGTTCCTTGCTAAAAAAAGTCGGAACACGATCATATTCACCGGATGCAAAATCAGCTAGAAGTAAGTCATCCTCTGAAGAAATTAGAGACCCCGTTATTAATTCATTAAAACGACTACTCTCAGTAATCCATGATATTGGATACACCTTTCTGAGGTCTTTATCTTTCATGATGATTCAAAAGAATGGCCACACTTGATGCTATTTGGATTTTGGTTCTAAGGAGTTTGATTTCACTGAACATGGCTTGTATGCAATTTATAAAATTTCGAATCTTAGCGCTTTTCGTAGCAACTATTATGTCATTTCACATGGCGGAAGCTCTTATCAGGTTAACAGACAATACACTCGATATGACCCATAGCTCCTCAGGCCTTAATGGTAAGAATATAGGAGTCATAGGGTTCAATGCGCGACCAATCGCAGCATCCCTAAAGAAACAAGGTGCGAGAACTTTTGTTTCAGATTATTGGGGGGATAGTGACCTTCAAGATGTTTCTGATGATTGCATTGCAGTTCTATCTCCAGTCCCAGGTATACGACAACGTCAATCATTAAAGATACCATTGCACCAATCACTTGTAGACAATTTCATTTTTCTTACAAAAAAAAAAGAGCTGGACTATATCATCGTAGGGAGCGGTTTTGATGATCATATCGATGTTTTGGCTTCATTACCTGAACGAGATTTGTTGATTAGTTCCTCTCAAGTCGCCTGGAAGAACTGCCGAAATCTCTCTCTGGTATCTAGAATGATAGAGACTAAAAAATGCAATATTCCTCAACGCTTGGAAATAGAATCTGTAGAGGACCTGCTTGAAAAATCATCAACAATGAATTTTCCATATTTAGTTAGACCACAAAACTCTGGAGGCGGAAGTGGAATTCGGTATATGGGTAGCCAAGCTGATGTGATACGTTATTCAAAATTGATGGCTGAAGAAGACGTAAACAAACCGCTGGTCATCCAAAAGTACATCCGGGGAAGAGACTATAGCTGTAGTGTGCTTTCGACTGGGAAAAAAGCAATAGCTGTATCAGTTCAAGCACAACTAATTGGATCACCATTATCTGGAAGGAATTGTGATTTCGCCTATTGTGGTAACTATATTCCATCAGGTCTGAATTCTGAATTAGAACTGGCAATAATGAAGATTTCAGAGCAACTATCTGTAGAACTCGGTCTTCAAGGTTCTATTGGATTCGATTTCGTTGTAGATGAATCAGCAGCACTTTGGTTAATGGAGATTAATCCTCGGATTCAGGGAACATTAGAGATGTTGGAGATTGCTGGTGATATATCAATAACTGAGCAACATGTCAGAGCCGTAAAACAAGAACTGATAGAGGAAATCCCCACATTTTCTCCAACAGTGAAGATGATTGTGTACTCGAGAAAGTTAGGGAGTATTCCTGATCTTTCATCAATATCTGATACCTACGACAAATCTCCAACTGGCGTTTTCGTTAACAGAGGAGATCCAATTTGTACAGTAATAAAAAGCGGCACAAATATCAAAGATTGCTACCATAGGGCTTGTGATTCTACATTCCATATTCAGAGAGATGTAAAACCAGGTAATCTGAGTAACAAGTGAGAGTAAAAGATTTTCATAGACGCCCAAAGTTTAATCAGCATAGATGTTTATGTTACGTTAATTAGAGGTGAGGTTGTGCGAACTTGTGAAAAGTGCGGAAAAGCAAATCAGCCGACACGTAAATTCTGCATACGATGCGGTGCATCATTAATTAAAAAAGAGAAACCCCAGGCTGCTCCTGTTCCTACTCCTACTCCAGCTCCCCAAGCACCCACAGCTCCTCAACAGGTAGATCAAACGACGACTCAATTGCCTAGAACGTCGAAGGATCAATGGGTGAAACCAAGTGAGGTATCTAGAGACCGAGTCAGAGTAGTTAGTGGTGGTACTCGGAAATCCGAGTTAGAGAAAGCACGTGAAGCTTTTGCTAAAGCGGAAACTGTTGGTATCGATGAGGCAGAAGGGTCCGGAATAATTGAATCAAGAATGCTCCGAGCTAGTGAAGTCAGAGAATTACTTGAAGGACCCGGAATGATGCCTGGTCAAGATGTTCCAGCTCCAACAATGATGGAGGGAAGTGAACCATTGCCACCAGGAGCCACAAACATGATGAAACCAGCTATGCCAACTTCTAGTCAGATTGAAGAGAGTATCCTTGGTTCCAAATCAGCTTACGTTGAGCATGCACCTACACCTGAAGCCACTCAACCTCCAGAACCCACACAACCAACGGGGTTGGGTTCAACACCTGTTGTTGTTGACTTCACCTCATCTAAGTATGAGAGTGATGATGATTCAGCACCGCCGGGAATAGAAAATCCAACCACAGGGTTTACTCCTCGTGCACCTCCAGTATCTGCAGCACCTGCAACTTCTTCTGCCACCGAGGATGATATAGACCTAGTGATCACTTGTCCAGATTGTGGGAAGATTATCAATGTAGACATGTTCGAATATCCAAGAGAGGTTTATTCAGCTATGGCAGCAGCTCGATTAAAACAGGCTCGCTTCTTCATAGTCCAAGGAAAAGGAAATGACGCATTACGGATTGTTCGGATAGCTCACGCTTTGTATACCAAAGCTGGTGACGACATTGGGATAAGTGAAGTGAAGAAGATTATTGAAACCTTAGCAAAGAAACCTTAAGCTTCTAACCAGAGATCCATGAACTTCTTACGCTCTTGAACGAAATAGAGAGGGTCAGAACAGAGCATCAGGAAACGTCTATCATAATTTTTCTCCTTAAGTGCTGAGAAAATGGGTGAAAATTCAATCGAACCTTCACCAATTGGAAGATGCTTGTCACAGATAATTGCCATCTCGCGTAATTCCTCTTGTGTGAAATCTCTCATCTTTTTACTTGCGAGGAGTTCTGCAAATGCTTCGCAAGCATTGTTATCGTGGACATTCACCATCTCAATACTACTACAATGACTCCTTACGTGGTCGAGTGCTCTGTTAATTGTAGCAAACAACTGTCCATGTCCAATATCAAGATCTATCTTAATATCAGGCAATTCGGATAAAACAAGCATTAATTCAGTGTAATAGATGCCTAAGGTTTCTATAGCTAGAACAATCCCGGATTCCTTTGCTGCATCATATACAAGTGGGAGAGTTTGTAAGAATGTGTCTATCTCCTCGTCACTGTACAGAAGTGTAGATAGCGATGAATGGAAGGTAACTAGTTGAGCATCAATCATTTGAGCTAAGTCAATGTATGGTAGAATATTTTGGCTTAGTTCGACCGGTTTCCAATTTCGATTACTAGGTAGATGCAATGTGCACGGAATGCCAGCCTTGTTTAATGCAGCCTTAGCTGTATTGAAGACAATTTGATGGTTAAAATCCATGCGGAGTTCAATAAAATCAGCTGAACTCTCGATGCCACGTACTACTTGTTCATTGGTTCGTGCGAAAGTTCCTATCTGCATTGTATCTACCTTAGCTACTGGAGAAATTCACGCTCTTTTTTACTTTTGGTCGTAGATTATCATTTTTCCGTTCTATTGGCGATAGTGTTATTAGATGATTAGCGTATCACACGAACAATCACGCTTAGACGCGGAGTGTAACGATCCTGCAAGATACTGCTGCCTATCTATTCAAAATCGTCTTTTTAGGTGAAGGTGCCGTAGGAAAGACTTCACTTGTAGGACGATTTGTATATGACTCCTTTGAGGGAGATTATCTAGCAACAATAGGTACCGATATTCATCTCAAGATGGTGCAAGTAGATGATATTTTAGTTAAGCTTGTCATTTGGGATATAGCTGGTCAAGACGGTTTTGCCCAGCTTCGAAAAGCGTACTATATGAATGCGAGTGGAGCATTCCTCGTCTTCGACACAAGCAGACCTGAAACAATTGAACGGTTGGATAGCTGGGTAGAAGCGCTCTATGCTGTTACTGGTGAAATTCCACTCATAATCTGTGAGAACAAGACTGATTTAGAAAGTAAAATATCTCAAGCAGTCAAAGATGAAGTCGCCAAGAAGCACAAGGTCAAAATGATCAAAACCAGCGCTAAAGAAGACACTAACGTTGAGGAAGCATTCACGGAAATGACGAAGAGGATACTTGAGAAAGCGCGTGATAAAAGTAGGAAGACAATATGAACACAGGGGAGATGGTCTGATGACTAATTACGACCCAGACTTCGTTCATAAGATAGTATTGCTAGGTGACAGCCTTGTTGGTAAAACTTCTCTTGTTCAACGATATGTGTACGACAGTCTTAGTCCCGATGTAGGTCGAACAATAGGTGCAGTACTTCACGTTAAGAAAATAGAATACGATGGTAATATTCACAAACAGGTGATTTGGGACCTCGGAGGTCAGGAGTCATTTTCTCAATTGAGGGAGCAATTCAGTGCAAATGCTTCAGGAGCCTTTTTTGTATTCGATAGAACACGTTTAGAAACGTTAGAACATATTGATGAATGGCTGAATGCACTTTATTCATCTGCTGGTAAAATTCCCGTCATCGCAGTTGAGAATAAGATTGACCTTGAATCTTTGATATCATCAGAACAAATCAAAGGAATGATAGATGCCCGTGGATTGACACACCTTCAGACAAGTGCTACGGAAAACAAGAATGTCAATTTTGCCTACAAATTCCTAATAGAGAAGATAATGGAAGAACGGAGCAAGAAGAGAGTGTAGTTTCTAGATATCAATGACCAAGTCGCTGATATCATCTATTCCTTTGTAAGCATATCCAAGTTTCTTTCGCTCACCAGTTACAAGAAAAATAGCTGATTCAGCTATGTTAATTGCTTGATCTGCAGCTCTTTCAAAATAACGACCCACGATAACATAGAGCATTGCTATGTTACTAATATCTCGTCTGTTGTTGAGATAAGTTGCAATCTCCTGAAACATCTCGGTGGCTTCATTATCACTCTGTGCCTCCAGTTTCTCGAGTTCATCAATCTCACTCAAGTCTTCTTCAAGAACAGCACTGACACTTATTTGTAGAGCAGTAACAGCAATTTCTGATAGATACGGAAGTGACACAAGTTCCTTGAAATGGTCTAATCCGTCACTAAGTGTTACTATCTCCATAATCTTGTATGCGTACCTTCCAACTCTATGAAGGCCTCCGGAGGTGTGAATGAAGGCAATTAACCGTCTGAGGTCTATATCACTCGGATAATAAAGAGCAATTGCTCCAAAAGCCATATCCTCAATTGTATGATGAAGTACTTCGATATCATGTGCAGTTTGCATTTTACTTTCTGCAGCTTCGATATCTAAGTCTTCAAAGACCTTCATTGATTGAGATAGCGTAGTCGTTACCAAATTGTGAAGTTTCTCAAGATGAGCAACAATTTCAGCATTGATAGACTCTAAGCTGGGGTTCATATTGATACCACCGGACCAATCTTATTATTATTGCAGGATTAAGGTGTTCCTATTTGACCTTTAATGAGGAGCGTAACTTGCACTTCCTTTGTATGCCAAACCAAGCTTAGTACGTTCTCCTGTCACCATGAAGATAGCTCGTTCTGCTATAGAGAAAGCATGGTCTGCTGCTCGCTCACAGTATCGTCCAATAATGATATAGTACAAAGCCATCGCTGTAATATCATTTCTTTTTCTTAGATACTCGGTTATTTCCTCGAACATTTCAGAGGTTTCTTTATCGCTCTCAGCTTCAAGTTTCTCTAGCTCTCCGATACCAGAAAGGTCTCTATCAAGGACACCCTTCATTGCAATATCGATGGTCTGTTTTGCCAAATCCGCGAGATGTGGTAGTGATATCAATTCCTTAAAATGTTCCATACCTTCACAGAGTCTGGTGATATGAGCGATTTTATATGCATATCTTCCAACTCGATACAGATTATGAGCAACTTGAAGATATGTAGCGAGCTCACGTAGATCTTTTGCAACAGGTTGTCGACGTGCTATTGTTTCAAACACATTTTCTTCAATGACTCGTGATTTTTCTTCGATTTCCTCTGATCTTTGTCGAACTGCTGTTGCAAGTTCCTGATCAAGATCCTTGAAAGCTTTCATAGAATCAATGAATGCACTGGTTGATAGATTAGTGAGTTCTCGAGCTTTCTTGTTTATTCCTTTAATATAGAGATCTAATTGCCTTGACATTATACTCACCTAACCTATACGACCTGTAATGAATGCCTCTGTTCTCTCGTCTCGAGGTGCTTCAAGAATCCGCTTAGTTTCATCAAATTCGACGAGCTCTCCAAGATAGAGAAACGCAGATTGGTCTGAGACCCTAAAAGCTTGCTGTACATTATGAGTTACAAGGATAATTGTGTAGTCGTTCTTCAAATCGACAATAAGTTCTTCGATTTTTGCTGCACTTATTGGATCCAAAGCTGAGACGGGTTCGTCCATTAAAAGTACCGGTGGATTAACAGAAAGAGCCCGAGCGATACACAACCGTTGTTGCTGTCCTCCAGATAGATTTGGAGCAGGCTGGTCCAAATCATCTTTCACCTCATCCCAAAGTGCAGCCTTTTTCAGAGCAGTCTCAACTATCTTCTCCAATTTGTCATCATCATTTGTTCCGTGTAACTTGGGTCCATAAGTGATGTTGTCCCTGATACTCATTGGGAAAGGATTTGGTTTTTGAAAGACCATTCCAATGTGTTTTCGTAAATCATACACACTAGAACCGATACCATAGATGTCATCACCTCTAAAACGAACCATGCCAGTTCTGCGAAAACTTGGGACAAGATCATTTAGTCTATTAATCGATCGTAGAAGCGTACTTTTCCCACAGCCGCTTGGTCCCATTATCGCAGTCACTGTGTTATCTTTAAAATAGCAGCTTACATCTTTCAATATTTTCTTCTTCCCAAACCAAGTTGAGAGTTTCTCAACTTCAATTTGATGCTCGAATTCTAGCGTTTAGACCAGCCTCCTTGTCACTTTCCTTGAAATTATATTTGCGACCAGGTCAATTGCTAATACCATCATCATGAGGGCTAATGCAGTACCCTGCGCTTTGTCTTGTAATATAGCACTTGGATCGCTAACGTACGCCCAGATGGTGTATGGCATTGATGCTACCCATGAACCTGAACCTGTTAATTCAGTAGGAACACTAAGATTATTTCCTGCAGTGAATATGAGTGGAGCAGTTTCACCCATGACTCTTCCAACTGCAAGTAGAACGCCTGTGATTACTCCTGGAAATGCAGCTCGAAGAGTCACAGTCCAAGTAGTCGACCACTTTGTTGCACCTAGAGCGAGAGATGCTTCTCTGAGAGACATAGGAACTTGTCGTAATGCTTCTTGAGTTGTTCGCAGGATAGTTGGAATCATCATGAATGATAATGTCAGACTTCCCGCAAGTAGACCCATACCGAGATGTAGAAAGTCAACAAGAAATGCAAATCCGAATGCTCCAAACACAATTGACGGGATACCTGCAAGAACATCCGATGTAAACTCGATTGCTTCCCTTCCAAATCCAGGAAGAGTGTATTCACTAATGTAAACAGCACCAAGAACACTAAGCGGAATCCCGACCACCGATGCAATTGCGATTAATTCAACAGTTCCTACGAATGCGTTTCGTATTCCGCCTTGAAGACCTGATCCAGGAAAGGTCGTGAAGAATTCAAGACCTTGTCCGGGTCCAGTTCCAAACACTTGCCAGAAACCAGTACTCGCCACTTGGAAAAGAACCAGAAAGAAGGGTGATGCAATAATAATCATCACAATTCCAAGAAGAATCTTAAACAGGTAATCTGTGAAGTGACGTCTTGATTTCATTGCATCATGAAGGCCAATTCGTGCAATGAACCTCTGGATAGGGGTTTGCAGTTCTGTCAATCTAAAGGTACCCCCTAGTCTTCATACCCCATCTAATGAATAATTTCGCTGTGATTGTAAAACATATCGACATTATGAGTAGTATCAGACCGACAGCAAAAAGAGCTGATCGCCAAAGCGGAAAAACAAATGCATATCCTAATTGATTAGTGATTATACTCGTCATGACATATGTCGGATCAAAGAGTGAGTATGGTATTTGAAGTGAATTCCCGGTGACCATTAACACAGCCATTGTTTCTCCCACAGCTCTACCTAACGAAAGTACAACTGCTGCACCAACTCCAGGTAACGCTGCAGAAAGTACAATCTTTCGTGAAGTTTCACTTTGAGTTGCCCCAAGAGCTAAAGATGCCTCACGCAAACTTCTGGGCACCGTTTGTAGAGCATCATTTGAAATGGTCACTATTGTGGGTAGTAACATGATTGCAAGAATAATACCTCCCGCAAGAAGTGATAGACCATTACTCTCACTACCTACTGCAGGAGCGATATTATTCTTTATAATCGGGACTAGCACGAGATAAGCCCAAAGACCATAGACGATTGAAGGAATAGCTGCCATCATTTCAATAATCATCTTGATTGGCTGACGCAACCGCATTGGACAGAACTCACTCAGAAAAATCGCCCCTCCAATTCCTAGAGGAATAGCAACTCCGATAGCAATTCCTGTGCACATCAAGGACCCAACAATGAAAACTGCTATACCGAAGAGGTCTCTATTAGGATCCCAAGTTGGATTGATGATGATGCCAATTCCACCTCTCGGGTCCCCAAATATTGGTGCTGCTTCAACCCAGAGAAACGCGAGAATGAGCACAATGATTAAAGTACTAGCAATAGTGGGTATGAATAATCCAACTCTACCAAGCTTATCCACCCGACCAGGATGGTCCGCATTCTTGAAATCTATGAAAGGCTGTGTAACTCGTTCTATGAATCTCCTTTTAGTTGGATCATCTTCAGAAACGATTACTTTACTCTGATTCGCCATTCCTCAATATGTCTCCTATTATGATAGATATTGGATTAAATTCGAAATTCGATCAAGTGAATAAGATTGTGCAGAAGTTCCATTGATTGGAACATAACCAACAGAAGGAACATAGAGTTGTCCCTGAAGAAGGCACCATGTTAGAAATGTAATCGTATTCGTAAATAGGTTATTTCTATTCACCATATAGAACAGGAGCCTTGCTATCGGATATGCACCTTCAATCTCTGAGTTCATTATATTCTGCCCAGGTGATGTCAAGTTAGAAGGTATTGCCCTTACTGCATCCAAGATGGAAGGGGTAATCCATTGCTCATTTTTCGGATTGTAAAGGTCAACTGGAGTAGCTCCTTCCATGAATGCTAAACTAACATATCCGATTCCATGGTCATCAGATAGGACACCTGATGAAACGCTCGGATTTCCATCAACTGAGTTTATTCCGGAGGGAAATGATATGGCTTCTTCATGACCAAGAGTCCATACATAGTCAGCACCATTTGTGTTGTTATTCTCGTCAGCTGTTTCGAGCCACTTTGCGAAGGTTGCAGTCGTACCACTTGCATCAGATCTAACATACACATTAATCGGACCAGTTTGATTAACAGATACACCGAACACAGAGCTAAATTCACTCCAAGTTGTTACATTTCTCTGGAATACGGCAACGACCATGTCACAGTCCATTTTGAACATACTACCATTGACTGCTTTATTTGCAATAACTCCCAATGCATCTGCGGAGATAGGTAGAATCTCAACGCTTGGATTATCATCAATGTATTCCTGTTTGGGATAGGCACTTGAAGCTCCAATATCGATCAATGCTTGACCCACCAAAGATTGTCCTAAACCAGAGCCTCCAGTACCAGGACTAACTGTCAACCCTGGAAAATCTAGGGTGAACTTAGTAGCCCAAATTTGTGAAAGTGGATAGACTGTCGTGGAACCTGCGGTTGTTATAGTTCCTTGAAGCCCTGTTCCCGATTCAGGGCTAATGAAAATGAGACCTCCAGCACCTAGAAGTATCCCAATAATTAGACCCGCTATAAGACCTGTCTTTTGTTTCCAAATTGATTTCATTCTAAGGTTCCTCTAGAGAAGCTACATGAGTACAAGTACATCCTATAAATTAAGGTAACCGTATTTGATAGAAGTTAGACTTATGACCCAATCAGATTCTACTTTTCGTAGGTGGTAACTTGCGTCGACACCCTGAGAATACACTCAATAATTTGGATGGAAAAGAGTGGGTAAAGGCAACAAAATCTTGGTTTATAATCAATCCACGCTCAAGAACTTCTGCCCAACTTGAACATCCAGCAAAATTCCCTGAGGAATTAGTGACACGATTTGTGGGTTTCTTCTCAAAATGTGGCTCATGGATTCTAGATCCCTTTGCAGGTGTAGGCAGTACTTTGATTGCATGCAAGGAGACTTCAAGAAACGCAGTTGGAATCGAACTCAATCCAGAGTTTGCAGAAACAGGACGCAAGTATCTTGAGGAATTGGAAGGAAAATCTTGGCAGTATCTAATTGTTGGAGATGCCAAAGATACCCTTGCACTTCTTGAGGAACAATTTGAAGGCGATATTCCCACGTTCGACTATCTTATAACATCTCCACCCTATTGGGACATGTTAAGGAAGTCTCGAGGTGGAAGTGATTCAGTTCACAAAGAAAGAGAAGAAAGGGGACTCAAACAACACTATAGTGAATCGAACAGAGACCTAGGAAACATCGAGGACTATGACGAGTACATCGAAAATCTTGCATCAATTCTGGGAGGACTCAAAACACTCCTAAAACAGAAAGCATACCTTACAATCATTGTTCAAAATATGCGAGATGTAGATGGAAGAATGAAACCGATTGCATGGGACTTGGCTAGAAGAATGTCACAAGATTACTGTTTACAGCAAGAATTCATCTGGTGTCAGGATAACAAGAAATTGGGCATATGGGGATACCCTACTACATATGTTTCCAATGTGCACCATCATTATTGTCTAGTATTTCAGAATCGTTGATGTGTATCTTTCAAATTATTCTTAAGCGGGTTAATTCGCACGCAAAGATATGTCTGAAAACCTCCGTGATTTAGTAATTGAAGATCACGACCAAGTCAAATTGCTATGTGAAACCATCTGGGAAGGGAATGATTACGTTCCCGAAGAATTTCCTACATGGGTTTTTGATTCAGCAAATACATCTGTCGGCATCTTCAAGGACGAAGAACTAGTTGCGCTGGGTGATCTACTGATAATTGAGAATGCAGCAATTGGTTGGGTCAAAGGATTAAGAGTGAAGGATGGACACAGACACAAAGGGTATGGTGCTAAAATAACGAAAGCCTTGGCGACCGCTGCAAAAGAACAAGGAATCAGAATTCTCTGGTATGCTACAAGTTCACGAAACGAAGCGTCTCAGCTAGTTGCTGAACACTCAGGATTTACTTTAGCAAATAAAACAGGGTATTTTAGACTCTATAGACCTTATCCTGAACATCCGACACCAAGCCCAACATTCCTGCCTCTCAGAATCGATGCAACTCGCCTCTACGAAATTCTCCTTACAAACCCAGATCTTGTACCGACTACTACGTTTCCTCTAGCCTGGCAATTTGATTTCAAGAGTATTGAAGGTCTCTCGCGACTACTCAAAGAGGCAGAAATCAAAGTCATAATCGATGAAGAAGGATTGACTCAGGGAATATATTGTATGGCTAAACGCGACAGGAAGGAAGATATCTGGACTGCAGCCTATACCGTTTTTGCAACAAATCGGACTGTCTTTGTAGATATCATTGCACGAACAATTGAAGAAGCTGATACCTTGGGAGCAGATAGAGCAGTCTATTTCTTAGGTCCAAGAGCCACTGAATGGGCTTTGACTCTGGGATATGTAGACGAGGAATTCGTCGGACGACGGTTTCTCCTCTATGAACATAATCTCTCTAGTGATTAGGAGAAGAAAAAAAGAAGAAAGGGGCTGGTAAACCCAGCCTTATTCTATTTTACAAAATGCTGTTTGACATTTGGTTGTACCAAATAGAGTAAGCAAATTAGACTAAGTATTACTCCTGCCCAATTTTCTCCTGTAGCATAGAGAAAGATAGCAAGAATATTGAAAATCACTGCCATATTCCAAGCAGTGTAATCTTGACCCATGATTTGGAAATACAACCAGAATCCAACAATTGCTAACACGACACCCAGAAGTGCAAGATCATTTCCGCCATAACCATATTCTTCCGCAATATAATATGCTACCCCACCACTAATTGCACCTACTATTGATTCAAGTAGAACAAGCCAAGCAGCAATTTTCACTTCTTGAGGTTTAGGTCCTGAAGTTGTTGTTCCTCCATCATCCATTGTCATAATAGTTCACCAATTGAATCTGCAATTAACTGTAACAGGTCTAATTACTCTTTCGACAAAGAGAAGGAACTAGAGGGAATCATCAGATTCCATATCATCTGCATACTCATAGAGAATAGACCAGTTAGGTGCATACGAATTTGGTTCGAGGTCTCTTGATTCAAGTTCGAGACCTTCTACTTCTGCAACCAACTTCCTGAGCGTGTAGGACTTGGCTCCTTCCCACCAGAGGAAGGCATTGAGGTTGCTTGAGAATTCTCCTTGATATCTTTTGCAGGCACCATTACAGAATACCTTGTCTTCTCGAACCTCGAGTACTCCACCACACCATTTACAGACTGCTTCTTCACCATGGGCGTATAATCGATCACTGATGATTTGTACTAGGAGGATAGTCCCATCGAAGTTGCATACTCCCCATTTCTCTTCGGAATCGGTTGTCTTGTACCACATCTTACCTTTTGGTCGTGGAGGTGGGGGTTCTGTCATCGAGAGGGGCACTGTCTTTTCAGTGGACAAACTTGAGGGCGAGGTTTCTTCTTCGGACTCCTTAAAATCTGATAACTTCGTCTGCTCTATCCGCCTCATGAAAATTAGTACTTAAGGGCATAGATAAACTCCTTCTGAATTTCAACACAGAGCTTCTGTAATGCCAATCGTTCTAGTGATAAGTGCGTTGTACGATGTTCTGAAATAGATTTTTGATTCCTTCTCAGGAAGACAAACGTGCTATAGGTTTGCCATAATTAAAGTAGATTATCTTGAAATTGCCATATATCCTTAATTTATATGCTTCATTGGGTTTCTCATCATGAGATATTTACCGTTAGGAAAACTGATTGTTGATATTTACGCCAAGTTTCAACAATTCAGAACGGCACAATTTGTAAGACTGCTAATTGCATTAATATCATGAAAGATAGAAATTAGGTGTTATTTTACAATGGGCGTGAGGAGTAAGAAGCTAATACTTTTCCTAGTTGCAATATTTAGCTTATCAATGGGAACCACTCTGGAGATAGTTCCAGGAATTATAGCACTAAGGAGAGGAGTTCCGACTGCAATTATACTCCTTATTTTTGGTGGTATTATATATGCAGGTTCAATACAAATAGCTATTATAATTAGAGACCAATTTGAGAAAATACGTGATGACGTAAAACTCGATAATAGAATTAGGGTGGTTGTAATTGATGATGAAGCAGACATTTTGCAACTTATACGTATGAAATTATCCAAAGAAGGATTCAATGTTTCTACTGCATCAAATGGTGATGAGGGAATTGAGAAAGTACTTCGTGAAAAACCTGATGTTATAATTGTAGATATACTGATGCCAGGAAAAGACGGATATGAGCTAGTATCGGAAGTAAAAGCAAAACTCCGGGAAGAGTCTCCTGTTATAATAATGTTAACTTCTAAGACTGAAGATGCAGATATGGTAAAGGGACTATCTATGGGTGCAGATGATTATATCACAAAACCATTCAGTCCAAGAGAATTGATTGAAAGAATAAATGTCGCTCTCATCAAAGGCATCAAGGCGAAGAAGTGAGTTAGTGGTGAACTAATTTTGGAAAATGAATACGATAATTACGATGAGTTCGATGAATCGGAAGCTGATGCACCAATTCCGGGTGAAACATTGCCCTCAATGGAACCGACAACAGGACTCTTCGTTGATCATGTTAGTCCCACAATAAAATCCGTGCAATATTGGCGAGCTCAATCTTTTGCTTCCAGGACCCATCGAAATTTCACTGAAAGTCTAGAAACTGGAGACATCGAAAGTATGCGAGGCAGTTTTTATGATTTAGTGGACTATTATGAACTTACATTGAAACTAATGAGACATTCGCTTCATAAAGGCAATGTCGCAATAATGGTGTCTTCTCTAAGGAGTTTAATTGCACTCAATGCACCGCTTCAAGAGATGCATAATGAAGCACCAAATAGCATACCATTCCTATTGACTTTGGATGAAACAATTTTGAAGTCATTGATCTCAGACCTCATTATTAAAGCATTTCAGGAATCATCTAAACCAATTGAGGAATCGAAACTAGTAGAAATTGTAAATCAACATATCTTCGTGCAGGAAATTGCAGATTTAGTTATTAAAAAGCAACTTCTCGAGTTAGTAGAGAAAGGACACTTGATGAAGACAAATACAAGCTACACAAGAACAAAAAAAGCATACATCCACTCTAATTTGGATGATATAAGGCTTCAATCTTTTCTAGGCACTGAACTCTATCAAGAATTTCAGAAAGCAGGTTTTCCAGGTGTTTCTAATGTTGTAAACCGTAGAAAATCATTTCATAAATTCTTCGAGAAACTCACTTCTTTTGAAGAGTTAGTAGCAGACATGTTCGTGTCCGCATTGATTAATCTATTTCTTTTAGAAACTACTAAATCAAAATATAATGAATGGTCGTTCTTTGATCTTAACTCCTCAGCAATTCCGCGGCCATATCAACGAGATGCATTCACTATATTTCGAGGATTTGGATACCAAGGGCAGCTAGTTGAGGCACCCACAGGTTCAGGAAAGACGCTCATTGGAATGATGGCAATTCAGGATTGGATGACATCAATGTCATTAGGTGAGTCCATTTTGATTCTAGTACCTACTATAAACTATGAACAGCAATGGATAAGAGAATTATGCTACAAATCGATTGGACTCAGTCTTCCTCCTGATGATGTGTATGCAGGTAC
>CAZMBV010000038.1:0-17071 GCA_964564335.1 uncultured archaeon | reverse complement strand
TCTGGAATAGTCCTAATTGAGAAGAGACCTAGCATATCTTCTTCTACTACACCTAAACCTACCCCAGCAATCTGTCCGTCAATCGTGACTCGTGCTATCTTCTTCTCTCCCTCAATGCGATGGATTATTTCTCTTCTTACTTCCAACGCGAATTCATCTCTCTTTGAACGATGAAAAAGGGCATCAATAGATTCATCCGATACTCGAAAGAGATCAACAGCAACTTTCGGATTCAAACATACTAACTCTCGAATTGGGGCCGTCTGTACATGTGTTACCATCTGGATCTGAAATCCCATTTCATCCAGAGTAGTGTCCAGTGTTTCTGGTTTGCTTTCTTCAGTAATTTTGAATGCAGGTGGTGTGTTCCTATCATTGAAGAATTTTATAACGTAGTCAATCATTTCTTCTAACAGCGAATCTGGTGTTTCACCAAGCGGTAGGACACTGTTCGCTCTCCATGTCACAGCATCATTCCAGTGAATAATCCAACCATGATATCTCTCAATTTCTTTAGCTGGCCAGCAGTGTGATGCTAAGTATTCAATATCTGATATGGATCTCTCTATCACCATGCATTGTTTCTACACATAACTCGCCTATAATATTGGCTGTTTCAACGAATTACTGCAATTCTTCCCTATCGAATGTTTTATAATTTACAATTGTTAACTTTTACCTATGCCACGAGTAATTCATTTCGAAATTCTTGCAGATGATGCAGAACGTATCTCAAAGTTCTATCAGAATGTCTTTGGATGGAAAGTTCAGAAATGGGATGGACCAATTGACTACTGGTTCTTAATGACTGGTGATGAGAAAGAACCAGGAATTGACGGAGCATTTGGAATGCGTCAAGGACCAGATGATTTCAGTGCAAATACCATTGATGTTTCAGACATTGATGATGCGTTGAAGAAAATAGGGGAGAACGGTGGAGATATCATCCGACCTAAGAACACTATCCCTGGCATTGGTTACCTTGCATACTTCAAAGACACTGAAGGGAATGTGTGGGGTGTAATGCAGAGTGATACTTCTGCAAAGTAGTGAAGTGAGCAAAACACCTTTCTTTGCTGCATGTATTGGGCTTGTGAGGTCCAATTGTGGAAGAACGCCTAGGGATGTTTGCTTGGTCTATTATAAGTGACATTCATAGTCGTATTGAGTTTCAAGATTTTGACAATCCACGCCTATTGACTGAAATCACCCGTTTGGCAGCTTTAAACCTAATTCTCAGTAGCCGATTCTCTCATATGGATGGCGATTTGAAATCCGATGAAATTCTATTAAAATGCCTCTCCTATGAAGCTAATCATCTTGGTGCTTCAGAACGACGAGTCCATGAACATGTGAAACAAACAATCGCCATGGCTTCCATGGTTCCTACTGAGGAGATACAGAAACTTTCATTGAATGATTTCGTAAATCTTCTTGGATGGGTTCACTCTCTTGGATCGTATCGTCTACCGTTATCTCTCAGACGTGGATCGTTCCAGAGGTCTCTCGGAGCATATTATACTCCACAAGCTGTCGCTGATTACATTGTCAATCTAACAATAAAGGACGATTTAGAAAGACGCGTGCATGCAATAACAAAGAATGGTGTATCTTCTTTTGAGGACTTTCATTCTGTGCGTATATTAGATCCCGCATGTGGTGCAGGTGCCTTTCTGATTTCCATCGCAAATCAAATACGCTTGCTCAGTTGGGTGGCAAATGAAAAAGCACGCGCAGTTGGTGTTCCACAATCCGATATTGATGATATATTATCACATTGTAAACCAAAATTATATGGTGTTGATTTGGATCCAGGCGCATTAGAAGTAGCAGATATTTCCCTACGAATTCTGGATAACAAGACAGCAAATCAATTTCCACCCTCAATGGTCGGTAAGAACCTCAAGAAGGGTAACTCATTGATTTCATTTCAGGGTCTACAAGGTGAATCAAATCATCAACACTTCTTCCAAGATCCCTCTAGTATTGAAGCCTTTGAATGGCCTCTCGAGTTCCCAGAGGTATTCTCTGATTTTCGGAATGGGTTTGATTACATTGTCATGAACCCTCCATATGAACGACTTAAGCCAAATCTGGCTGAGTTTATACGTGAACGTTTGGC
This sequence comes from uncultured archaeon, assembly GCA_964564335.1. Taxonomy (GTDB): domain Archaea; phylum Asgardarchaeota; class Thorarchaeia; order Thorarchaeales; family Thorarchaeaceae; genus SMTZ1-45. The sequence goes on along the minus strand of CAZMBV010000038.1, from coordinate 14,949 downwards.
CAGTGGGGTTCGAGAGATTCATACAGATCTCTATGAAGCCAATAAGAGAAGTATTTGCGAGTCTACAAACTACTATCGAGAATCAAACGAGTACCAATTCGCTACTAGTTATTCAATTAATACGTACCAACTATTTATTGAACGCGCATTGCAGCTTGCCCGAGAAAATGGCAATGTTGGTTGTATTGTACCTTCGAATATATTGGGTGATGTTTCAGCTCAACGGTTGAGAGCACACTTACTCCAAGATAACTGCTTACTGACCATCGATGATTTTCCAGAAACTTCCCGTATATTTCCAGGAATCACACAATCTGTTTCCATTATTACGATAAAGAAAGGTGGCGAAACAGATGACCTTGAAGTTGGATTCAACCGAGTTTCTCTGGAGGATGCCTTAGAGAAAAAGCGAATGAAAATCAGAAAAGACCGTATCCTTCGGTCGATGGGAACTACACTCACTATTCCTCGTATTGATGCCGCTGGTTTCAAATTACTTGATATGCTTCACAATCATTCTCCTCTGGGCACTTTTGAGAATATTCTGATACGGCGAGGTGAATTGGACCTTACCAACAACAAAAATGCCATTTCTTTAAACAAAACAAACACACCTCTCATACGCGGTTCGCACATTGCTAGATACCATTTAGTGGAGAGCCGGCATAAATCTGAATATGTAAAGATGAGCAAGTTCAAGAAAACTCTTGAAACATCAAGTCGCTCAAAACACATCAGCATGAATAGGATTGCATGTCAGCAGGTTTCAAATATGGGTCAGAGGTGGAGACTCAAATTTACACAAATAGAACCTGGTACGGTCCTTGCTAATTCATGTAATTACATCGTTACGAACGGAAATGAATCATCTAGTATTTTGAATTACTACCTAGGTATTTTAAATTCTGAGCTTATGAATTGGAGATTTCAAATCAGTAATTTCAATAATCACGTATCCATCCGTGAGTTGCAGAACCTTCCTTTTATAGAACCAAATAAGAACAATAAGAATATGAGAACCTTACAAAAAGCTGTTCTAAATTTAGACTACTCAAATATTGAAGCAAGCGTGTTTGCAATTTATGGATTTGGAGTACCTCAAGCAAAATCAATCCTTGAAATGCGTAGAACACCCGATGATGAGAAGGTGCAAATTCTACGATATCTATCTAAACTGCTTGAATCAATATGATAAGACAAACTCTTTCATATCCTTTTGTAGATGAACTCCTTGTGACTATCGCTACTGCAATTCCAGAAAATGCCTCACATAAATCTGAAACGGTACTGTACAATCATGTATGTGCTACTCTTAGTGATCTGGATATGGAAGTTGTGATGAATGTACCCCCTGGTGGAAATTGGATGGATCTTCCAAAATCCACCATAGCAAAATCCGCTAGATTAACTCAGATTATGAAATCTGGTGGTCGCACTACTTACTATGGTAGACTGACTTCTGAAATGCCAAGTTATACTATTAACACATACTTTAATCGTCCGGGAAATGGGACGTTCATACACCCAACTCAGAATCGCCTCATCTCCATGCGAGAAGCTGCTAGGTTACAATCATTTCCCGATCACTACCGATTCAAAGGTAGCCTCAGTTCCCGATACAAGCAGATTGGAAACGCTGTACCCCCGCTTTTAGCTAGGTTTCTTGGGGAAACGATACCGAAGGGACGTTGTGTTGACTTATTCTGTGGTGCTGGCGGGCTTTCTGAAGGGTTGAGGCAAGCTGGTCATAATACTATCCTCTCTTCTGATTCAAATCCAAATATGTGTGAAACCTTTCAATTCAATAATCCAAATACTAGAGTTATTCAGAGTGATTTCAACATACAAGAGGACGTAGACTATCTAACTGAGAACATCGAATCGGAATTGAGTGGAAGAACCCTTCAACTACTTACTGGTGGCCCTCCATGCCAAGGATTCTCTACTGCAGGAAAATGGAATCCCGATGACCTAAGAAATTCATTACTATTCAAGACAATCGAGTTAGTGAGAGAGCTTGCACCCGAGTACGTTATCTTAGAAAATGTACCTGGGATACGATCAATACAAAAAGGAAAATTGCTTCAGTCTTTCCTTGGATTACTAGAATCTGAAGGATACAAGACACAAACATTTCTTTTGAAAGCAGAGCAATTTGGTGTACCTCAACGGAGAAGAAGAGTGTTCATTGTAGCGAATCGATACGGCAACCCCATTAATCCTCCTGATGCAAAACTATCTCCTATTGCGCGTGGTAAAACTCGATACGATGCTCATGTTGAAAATAATGGACTCGCCGCTCCAGTAAAAGTATCTGAAGCAATCTCTGATTTACCTGTTATCTCTTCTGGTGAGGGTTGCGATGTTATCAAATACGACTCTGAATGGACCATTTCTGATTATCAAAGATTGATGAGAGGTTTTATCTCGCTCAATGACTTCTTTTCTAAGAGAGCCAAGCAAGGTTGATTAATGATTACTGATTTATTAGAATATCAACCGAATTATTTTAGGTATTATATAGGAGACTGGAAGTTCTTGATAGCGAGTGCTACATTGTATGACCTACTTGGTTCAAAGATACTCGCATCAGTACATTTCACTAAATCTGAAATAACAGATGAATTTTTTCAGAATGCTGTTCTCGAATACTATAGTCTAATCGAAGAAAATTCTACCCAGAAATTCATTACAACCAAAATCGGAAACCGTGCAATAAGTGTCCTGAAGGTTGCAGATCTAACTGTATTGATCATAATTGGTGAATCGGATTCCTTTACTGAAGTGGAGATTACAAACATCAAGAAACTTGACTGGCATGTGACAGATGAAATCGAGAGAACTTCAGTGCGTGACTTCAAAGATGACTTTCAGAAAGTAGCTGATACTTATCTTAGGATTCCAGTGAATATTTGTATTATTACTGTAGTAGAACCTCCTCCAGAAGATATGACCACCTCTGCCGTTGAATTGATGATTAAGAATAAGGGGGCAAATAGAAACGTACTTTCTCAACCAATTTACATTGGACCCAATTCAATTCGTGTCACTCAATATTATTATCATGAAATTATAGACAATGAATGGCCGAGTGATCTGACATCCATCGATGTTTTTTCAATAGTTGTTTCTGGAATATTATATGAGGGGGACCAAGTAGAAGAAGCGGTAAAGAAAATTCGGTCTAGCACTAAGGCTACTATTGTTGTAGTTCCTGGTTCTGATGATGATCTCGAACGAGCTCGAGATAAAGAGATGAAACTGGGAATCGATCTTTGTGATTCCGTTTCTCCTAAACCAACCCACCTTCTCTTGTCAATTATGGCATATAGTGGTTTCAGTGATTTGCATCCTGAGCTCGCACGAGAGAAATGGATTATCGAGGAAAATGTGGACAAGGTATCTGAATCAAGTTCCTCAGATGAAATTGAGCTTGGTCATCAAGCATTTTTCGTTGTGGACCGGAGAACAGGTGAAGCAGTATTCAGTTACTATTATGAAGAACGTTCTCGCTTCTTAGAAATGGCTCCCAATATTGTAGCCGCTATCACTTCATTCAAGATTGATCAGAGTACGCCAACAGAAACTTCTGTGTTTCGTACTGGAGCCCTGAGCTATATCACCATTGAACGTGCCAACTATATCTTCACTCTTATCACAGGAAAAGATGCAGATGTTAAAGCATTACGTTCCCGTTTCTCTTTTCTGCCAGACCTTTTCCTTGATGAAGTGCCGCCAATAAATCAAAATCCCACTGACCTCTTTCGTTCTCCACTATTTACTCTAAAACTACTTGCTACTCTGCCACCAGAAAACCTTGTAGGAAAAATAGCACCGATTCAAAAACGTGCTCTTGTTTGGGATCGGTTCGAGCATCCAGCTGTTAGAGATTTTCTTGAAGCGGTATGGAATCGTCTTGATGGATCGCTTTCGATAGCTCGTTTGGTTCCCGGGAAAGGGCCTGAGCTTATCTTAGGTGCAATACATCTACTGCGGAGGCTGGGGTCGATAGACTTCGTCATGCGGATTCTACTTGAGGATGTACCAATCATCGTGAAACCTCCAGATGTTGAAATACTCTCACTGTACGAGGACCTTGAGGCAATCTTGGAATATGTTGATGGAAACAACACAATCTTCAGTATTGCAAAAGCAAAGGAAATAGACCCAAGTGTTCTAGTAGCTGTATTCACTGAATTGCACAGACGAGGAACCATTACATTCAAAGAATGAACACATACTAGCAAGCTTGAAAGGAGCAAGAAAGATAGATAACACCTAAAAACCGTCACTAATCTAAACACAAACACGGATTGAGAATAGTCAGATGATACACAACGTCCTACTCATTGGAAAAGACCAAGGCAATGTTGTAGTGCGAACAAGATTTTGGAAAATCGACTTTCAAGAACATGATATTCAAGATTTCCTACGAGGTTATGCTGACCTCCAGACCACTCAAGGATTAGCTCCTGATACTCCTGTTTTCGTCGCAGAAAAACACAAGGTCTTCCACTCGGAAGTAGACGGTGATATGATTCTTCTCTTTGTGACTGATGGTCGTGACGAGGATCGTGTAATCCAGCATCGTGTTAGAGAGGGTGCTTCAAGAATCTCAACAGCCCTCCGTGGTAATAGTATGGGATACATTCGAGATAATCTTGATGAAATCCTTGGAGAACTCATATTTACAAGATTCAAGGTGTCTTTCGTCGGAAGTGGTGGCGTTGGAAAGAGTACGCTGCTTCGGCTTCTCTTTGGTAGGGAACCTGCTCCTGGTGGCTATACTCCCACCATTAACGTGGCCGTAGACTCATCGGAAACGATACAGTTTGGAACTTTCCTCGTTACCATCTGGGACTTCGCAGGTCAGGCAGTTTTTCAAGATTTATGGAGTTTCTATTTTTCAGGAACTGACATTATCTTTCTAGTGACCGATAGTTCATTCCGTAATGTAATGCAGACTAAATCTCTCTTGCGAACTATTCGTAAAGAAGCCCCTGCAGTTCCGCTGTTCATTATTGCAAACAAGCAAGACTTGCCTGAATCCATGAAGGCAGAAAAAATCAAGAGGCTTTTGGGTGCTCCAACGTTTCAGATGGTGGCGACTGATAAGACTAGAAGAGAAGAATTCATTCGCCTTATGCTTGAGGTAGCAGCTAAAACTGTGGGAGTGACACTTCCCGAGTTACCAATCTCCGAGATGATCACTGTTAGGCGAGGTACTGAGGAAATTGAACAACCCGGTCAAAGAGCAAGAGATACCCAAACAGGTGGTTTTGAGAAGGTTCCTGATGACATCTCAGCAGATATTACTGAAATAGCTTCCACCACTGGGACCAAGACCACAACGTCCCACGTGAAATCGACCACAACGACAACAACAACTACAACTGAAGCTTCAACCGAGACCGAACTCATTGCGGAAGTGGTTCCTGACCGTGCACAGATACTTCATCTTATGCTTATCATTCATCAGGAAGGAATACCCGAAGTTGCATACCATCTGAACTACGCAGAAGAAGTGATTGACAAACAAGCTATTGCATCATTGATATCTGCCCTTGATTCTTTTGGTGGAATTGATGGCAAGGAATCAGACAATGGTACAAGTACTACTAATGCGCTCGAAACAATAGAGCACGAAGGTAATCTTGTCATGATTGAGAAATCTAAACATTTCATGATGGCTCTAATTGTCACAAACAAGACTGAGGAAGAAGAACAGAGGAAGGTCCTCAATTCTCTACTCTTGGGTATCGAACAAAAATACCATAACATCTGGGAAACATGGGATGGAGATTTGTCTGTATTTGAATCTTCTATGTTCGATGTGCTTGCAGAATTACCACTGATGCCAGTGAGTTTCGATTACATTGTAAGAGCAAGAGAGGCAGGTCGCCCACTGCCTTTCAATAGTCGAGAAGTTGGGAAAGCTGTCGTTGAAGTCAAATCTGCAATTGAGAATAATGAAACTGTGGGCGGGCTTGTACGGAGCTTAGATATTCCACGTGAAATCGTAACAGGTTGTCTTCAATTAATGAACCAGTATGGTTGGATTGACTTCAAGGTAGAGATTGGACCTACAAGTATTCTGATGAAACGTGGTCAAGTAGATGAAGACACCGAGAAGGCATATGGTGCAGTTGTTGTAAAATTCGTAGACCTTTGTAACGGAACTACCTCACTGGAGGATGTCGTTCGAAAATTGAACGTGAGTCTCCCCGCAATGAAATTTGTTGCTACCAAACTTGTACTAGATGGTACTCTAGAAATAGTGGCATAAGTGGTAGTTGGCTAAGTTGGTATCACAATTCTCTCTTTGTATTTTGGAATCATAATTCCTTTAGGTTGAGAATGGATTGGAGTATGAACCATTATTTTCTTGCCTGTGCAAGAATTGATGAATGCTTCCAGATTGGTTGCCGAAGAATGTGCACTAAGTCTCGCGTATTCTACAGTACACTCGTGAGGTTCATACCCATGTAACAAATTCCATCCGGGAGTTCGGGGTGCAAGATATCCACATGGGATTATTGCTGCTTTTGGATTATTTCTGTGCTCATTAAAATGGTGTCTAGCAAGTCCACCCGCCATCATCCCTCCACCAGCCACTAGAACATCATCTGTTTCAAGGTGAATTCGATTCTTCTTCATACTCTTCCAGCTACCAGTAACTCCCACCATTTTTGTAACTCGTTCTGCCATACCAGTGACCATTGTATTCCTGTTCTTGGTTATTCCTAATTCTTCAAGTATGAGTAAAATCTCTTGAGAGCGTCCAACTGCAAAACTAGGGATTATAACAGGTCCATGTTCTGCTATGGTCTTGCTCATTTGTTGATTAACTCTGGAACGGTCGAAATCTTCCCGTGCCCAATAGGTTCCATCAAAGATGATATAATCGGAATCTGTTGGAAGAATCGCTCCTGGGAATAGGACCGATTTGTCCATATTGAAATCACCCGTATAGAGAATCTTGACTCCCTCAATATCAATCAGATAGGCTGCACTCCCTGGGATATGACATGCATCGATTGGAGTTACAACAATCCCTGATCCGACCTCGTTGCTCACACCATATTCAAGCATGACATGATTCTTGGAAACCTTAGCTATATTGGTTTCATTGTATCTTGAAACCAAGTCTAGCTTGTCAAATTTTCTTGGCGGGAAGGGAGTACCAACTTTCAATGCGTCATCCAGTAAAATCTTAGTTACTCCACCTGTTGGTCCAACTGAACACCATTTTCCGCTAAATTCCTCATAGAGAACCGGTAGACCTCCGACATGATCAAGATGTGAGTGACTTACTAAGACAGTATCAATCATCTCTAATTCAGGAACCCATTCAGGAATCCTGTGGTTGGCAACTGACAGACCAAAATCGAGCAATATTCCTCCTGTATCAGTCTTGATAACAATCCCACTTCTACCAATCCTGGGTCCCCCAAGGAATATGATTTCGATCTTCTTCGTCTTCGTTGAGTATGCAACAGAAGGGAGTAGGTCCATTCTGAGTTTCTGAGGGATGAGCTCGAAAATGACCGGGTCTACAGCCTCACCCGGTGGAGGTGAAGAAAGTTCCTGCAAGCGAGCAGGAAGAACTGTCTGCGTATTCGTTTGGAATTTTTCTTGTTCAAAGACTTGTTGCATTTCTTGGACTGATTCTTTTACCGACATCTCTGAGCTGATTTTCTTCTGGACTTTTTGATAGACTTCTCTTTTCTTTATTTTAAGGAGTTGTAATAGAACGGCATCAGGTGCCCATTCTTTCAAGCCGTCCATGCAATCAAGGAAGGGCATTTCTTGAACTGCTTCTTTGAGGTACTGTGGATGTCTAGCTACTGCATCTACGAATCTATACTCTTCATTATCCAATTCTGATTGGATATCTATCCCAAGTTCAACTCCGGCTTCAGAAAATGATGATGGACCAAAGTATGGCGCCCCTAGAAATTGAATCCAATATCTGACCTCTTTCATTATATCTTCTACAGATTCATTGTTTACGGCAACGAGATAGACTAGTGCCTTGTGTAACCATTTCTCAATAAGCGCCTGTCCTCGAATGTATCGTAACGCATACCTATATAGGAACCTGAAATCTTCCTCATCATAGTTCCCAAAGACTAGACCGTGAAGGCAAAGTGTCATCGCTTGAATTATCTCATCTGCAGTAACGGTTTCTTTTGCATCCCTGAAAATCAACATCAATTGTTCATCTGCTTGTTCTGCAATTTCAAGCGTACCTATCGTTTGATTAGATGCCTTAGCGAGTTCAAAGACGATAAATTCTCTCGATTCACCGAAGAGACCTTCTCCTTTTGGAATCTGTTTTTCTTTTAGAACTAGTCGGAGATCATTTTCAGCCTGCGCGAAATTCTGTTTGATTAATTTATGCTTCGTCTTTGGCGGATTTTTCAATATAGTCACTCCATTTTCTATCCAGTACTTCTCAAATCATGGTTACTTCTTCACTTGATATAATCCTTGGCGACTATCTCTTAAAGAAAGCCGTTTCATCACGACCCCTTCACTCATCAGGAGTGATAATGCATAACGAACTGTTCTCGGTGGGAGCATTGTCTCCTCTATTATTTCCTTCTGGCTTAGTTGTCCTTGATACTCAAGAACCTTGAGGACAAGTTTTGCGCTTGGTGGAAGATCCTGAGCTAGATCTTCGGACATCTCCGATTTCTTCAGGAGTTTCCCACGAAGTGCGGCAACTCTCTCCGACTCGAATTTCACGAAGACTGCATTATGGTCAGCTTGTCGAATAGACACAGGTTTACTATCAACTTTCTTTCTAATTTGTCCATCAAGAACGGCTTCAATTGCCACTGAACTCGTCAGGTCTCTAATCTCAACTTCCGTGTCATTCGATAAGACCAATGGTCGTCTTGAAGGATTTATACTATTAACTGGAATGATTGAAAACACTGGTGATGAATTTAGAATAATTGGTCCTCCGACACTCAGAGCATATGCAGTACTCCCTGTGGGTGTAGCAATGATTAGCCCATCACTTCCATCCTTCCAGAAGTGTTCTCCATCAATAAGGAGTGAGTATCGAATCAAGGTTGCGCTGCGTTTGGCAAAGATACCAATGTCATTCAGAAGAGGAGGTGTTTCTCTTCCAGCAATTTCTGCTACGAGTCTCTTCTTCTCTTCTTTTGTCCATTTGCCATTCAGTAGATCATCGACAACAGAATCGAAATTTGAGATTATAACATCAAAAAGGAAATCTGGTTGACCCATGGAAGCAATTGGTAAAATCGGGGTGTCTGAATGACCCAGATCAAGGAGTGATTTCAGGAGAAATCTGTCTGAGCCAATAATAGCAATTACGTCGACATCCATCTTCTTGAGCGTGACTCCCTTCTTTTTTAGATTGTCTGCAAGCTTTTGTTCAAGAACACAATCTACTTTCCGCTGGTTAAGAATATCAAGAAGACCTCGTGTGTCTTCAAGCATGCCTGCTTCTGGTCCAGATATTATTCCAATTTTCGTTCTATATTCCTCCATTGAAGGAGTGATTTCAGGAAAAAACTTGAGACACTTAAATGACACGCCAATTGGATTGGCAAATGTTACCTTATGAAATCCTTAAAGTCAACCTTTGCCGATTAAGATTTTATTAAAAGACGTTTAACAGAACGACTAGATGGGTGCACAATAGTGAATGAATCGTTCAATGATATTCAAAGGAGAATCCTCGAACTCAAAAAAGAGAAGAATGCTCTTATTCTTGCTCATAACTATCAAACAATCGACATCCAGGAAATAGCTGACTTTGTTGGGGACTCCCTTCAACTAGCACGAAAGTCTGCTGAACCCAACGGATATGAGATGATTATCTTTGCAGGCGTTAAATTCATGGCTGAGATGGCAGCTATTCTTTCACCTACAATTCCAGTGTATATTCCCGACCCAAAAGCTCTGTGTCCACTTGCAGCATATCTTGACGGAGAGAAAGTTCGAGCAAGGAAGAAAGAATATCCTGGTGTTCCTGTTGTGGTTTATGTTAACACAACTGCTGAAGCCAAATCTGAGGCTGATATGATTTGTACCTCTGGAAGTGCAGTGGAAGTCGTAGAGTCTCTAGGTGTCGATAGAGTACTTTTCGGACCTGATTCAAATCTAGCTGATTACGTTCGCACCCATACTAACATTGAGATTATTGATTTGGATCCTGATGGTCGATGTTATGTTCATGCACGGTTCAAGAAAGAGATGCTTGATGAGTTGAAGAAGAAGTATCCCGATTCACTTGCAATTGCTCACCCCGAATGCCCACTTGAAGTACAGCAGGCTGCTGATATGGTCGGGTCGACTGGCATGATGGCAAAAACTGTGGCAACGACTGATGCCAATGTCATCCTGATTGCGACAGAGGTCGGAATGATTCAACAACTTCAGAAAAGACATCCAGACAAGATCATTATTCCTTTCTGGGAAGAAGCAATCTGTAAGCAGATGAAGAAACATACTCTTGAGAAAATCCTTGATGTTCTAGAAAATAAATCTGAAGAAAATCTTGTAACTGTTCCTGAACAATACGTCCCTCATATTCGAGATATACTGGAAGAAATGAACAAAGTGAAAGGACAAGGACCCGCTTCAGCTGTTATATCCTAAACTATGTGTATATTTTCTGCAAAATAAAACGAGTGCGATAACAATCAATGAGAAGACTAGAAGATTCAATAGTATTGGTTCAGGTATTGGAATTGGAGGCGGAGGAATATTCCCGCTATATACTCCGTTAGAAAACGAAATACCAACACTTGTGATATTTGTTGAATCGTCAATAATGAAATCCCAGGTGGCTACAGTCCCAGTTTCATTGCTAGATTCCACAAGGAAATCCTCTGGAAAGAATGAGTACCCAAGAAACGGTTCTTCCTCAACAAGGAGAATTTCTACTGTCTGATGAGTCTGACCTAAGAATGTTGTTGCACTTCCCACGATGTATGAAAAATACCCTGAGTGTAAAGTTTCAACAGGAAATGCATCCGTCTTCACTTTGACTTCATAAGTTAGATTCGCAATCATTTCGTAGCTAAATAATACAAAATCCGAGTGTTCTACCCAGGTTCCTCCAAATTTTTCAGGATCTACGATAAACCCTTCAGCTGTAACATTTTCCCAGGTTAGAAGAGTATGATTCATTTCAGTATGATTCACTTGAATGGTGAATTGTATTTCTGGTGCCCCTCCATAACCTCTCCATGCTTCAGGGTATACAAAGGCTAGCGATGCTTTCATTGTTTGGTTTGAAACTACTTGGAATATACAGGATACATTAACGGTTACAGTTCCTGAAGCTGCTCTTACCATTTTGATATGGGCATTTGCATCAGGCATTACCAGATTCGAGCTATTCGTCATTGTTCCGCTAACCGTAAGCTGAACCGTGTCAGCTATGTCTGCAGAAGTATGTTGAACAAATCCTGAAATTATAGTACATGAAAGAATAATTGCAAGTAATGTTACAGTCACAATTTTCTGAAACATTAATTCCACTCCCAGCTCCTATATTACTGTGAATTCTGACTTGAAATGTTTTGTGTACTCTATAACTCATCAATTATTCCTGATAATGTAGTCAGTGATCTCTGAGAGGTTCTGTATTAAATAGCCTGAATGACCCTTTGACTTGAAATCTTCAGATGAGAACATTCCTACGATTCCAATGAAGTGGCAAAATCCTTGAGACCGTTCATAGTCTTTCAACGAGTCACCGACAAATAGCATATCCTCAAATTGAACACTAAATTCAGACTGTATATAATTGAAGTGATCAGATCCTTTCTCGAACCCTGGGCGATATCCAAGTATTCCTCTGAACAGATCTATAATTCCCAATCTTCGAAAATATTCCTCGATAGTTGGTTGGAATGTCGAGGAAGATACAAAGATATCGAATCCCATTTCATTCAGTTCTCGAACGGTATCCTTTGTATCCTCAAACAGCAATTGGTCAAAAATTCTGTCTTTCTTTAGTTTCTCAAATTCATCAATTGCAATGTCACACTTTGGATGGTCGGGAAAATTCATTTTCACCTGTTGTTCGTAGGGTAATCCTGTAGTTGATCTGTAGCGATAAGTGGCATCTTCCTTTGAAATATCGAAGTACTTCATCATCATCTCGACTCCAATACTCTCTAGGAATGGCATACTGTCTGCCAGTGTCCCATCAAAATCGAAAATGATTACTTTGCAGGAAATTTTTTCCACCATCGATTGTCACTCGTGGAATTCGCTTTTTATGACTCTTTAGACAGTTTTGGTCTGGCTAACTTCTGGTCTTTCTTGTAATCATCAATACAACGGTTGATAGTCTGATATGCTTCACTTAACTCACGGAATTCCTTAATCTCAGTATGTCCACCTTCTTGAATCTTGTAGGTCTGATAGAAGTGTCTTAGTTCATCGATTTGACTTCTTGGAACATCCATGAGAGCTTTTACATCCCGATAATATGGTTCATTGAACGGAACCGCAATTATCTTGTCATCGATGTGCCCAGCATCGTCCATCTCCATAACTCCAATTGGCCTTGCCTTGACAAGACAACCAGTAAAGGTAGGTTGACTGATTAACAAGATGACATCAAGTGGGTCTCCATCTTGATCTAGTGTCTGTGGCATGAATCCATAGTCAAATGGAGCAAAAGTATAGAGGACCCTGTCAAGTCTGAAGATATTATTCGCATAGTCGTATTCGTACTTGTTCTTGCTAGCACGAGTGAGTTCTACAACGACATAGATTTCACTTGGTGGATCGGGTCCCGGAGAGAGATCATGAAGATAATTCGTCATCGCAATTCGTTGTTCTATCTCCTAAGGTTGCATTTTAGCTTTGTTGCATGAACAAAATAATGACACTACAAGCTTTTATGAGCCTAGTTTTCCTAATTCTATATGCACACTGATGTTGAGGGATAATTGATGTCTGAACCTGCACCTGAATTTGATGATAGTTCCGAAGAATCTGAAATGCTTGATGTTGGCTCACTATTTAGAGGAACCGCGACTCTTACACTTGTGGGAGAGATTGTTTCAGCAATAATGCTCTTGGGTTCTGGAGTTGCATATGTGTTTAGCCGTTCGGGATTGATTGAAAACTTAGAGCTTGATGTGGCTGTTTTTCTTCTTCTCGGTGGGGCAATGCTCACGCTCTTCCTATTTCTAGGTGCAATTGGATTCTTTGTGAGGTTCAATAGGAAGATTGGTCGAGTTGTGATTGGTGAGGGAATTGGCGAAGTCGATCTCAATCGACCGGGTGTAAAGACTGTAGTTATAATCTATGGATTGGCAGTTGGTTTGTTCCTTATCATGGGAGTCTATGGCTACTGGTTGGTCTACAAGTATTTCTTTGCAACTATGGCGCTCACATCTCTAAGTTTCTTTGGAATCGCTGTTTCCCTTGGAATATTCGTCATGTCATTTCTAGTACAAGCTATCATTGCCATAATTGGTAGAACTGCAACAACGATTATTCGAAAAGTTCTTGCTGAAGATGAAATCTGATACTAATCGTCTTATTGAGAATAACTTTAATTGGAGGGCAACCCCGCAACAGACTTGGTGTTAGATGTGAATCTAAAGATGTGGCAACTTTCCTATATTGCGGGACTAGCTATTGTTGTTCCCTTACTATTGATGGAAATCTTAGGACTGCATATTATCCCTGAATCAATATTGCCATATCTTGAACTCATTGGAGGAATTATGCTAATCGCAGGTTCATGCGAGGCATTTGTTCTGTCTGTGGAAGGAATTGCTCACAATATGCATCTCACAGATTATGTGGCTGGTATCTACGCAAGTATCGCCAGCACAATTCCTGAACTCTTCGTGCTATTGTTCTTGATTATTGGTGGAAATTATGAGATGGCTTGGATACTAGCACTAGCAACCATTTTCATGAACTCGTTAGTATTCGCATTGTACACTCTTATTCTACCAAAGGATGAGTTTGGCAACTATAGATTGCCTGATGCAATCCATCATGTCGGATCTGATTTACTAACAATGGGAGCTGTAATCTCTCTATCTGTAGGTTTGTCAATGATGCTTGTACATTTATTCCCTCTTACAGGTGGTAATGTACTCCTCTCTCAATATCTCGACTCTGGAGAATTAATGCTCTTTGGTTTCTGTCTCATAATAGTGTTCATTGCCTATCTGTATCGAATAACGAAGTATTATGGGAGATGTGACCCTGATTCGGAGGACCCGCTATTAGCGTGTGATGTCAGACAAGATGTGATATCTAAGAGATCCGTTGCAATTTTTCTGGTCTTTGCAGCTATTGGTGCAGCTTTAGGTGGTGAAGCATTATCATCTTTTGCGAATTTCATTACTATTGAAGGTGATTTACCAATAATTCATGCTGCATTGTTACTAGTGGTATTTGGAGGCACTCCTGAGTATATCATCGTAGCTAGCAGTCATAGGAAAGATGAGATAGAAGTTGCCCTTAGTAATGCATTTGGAGGTATTGTTCAGGTATTCTTCGTCATCTTTGCGTTTACCATGCTTGCGTCAGGACTTCTTGGATTCTTTGATCCTATTCATCTGGGGACTAATATTCTTCCAATAGAACTCTACTCAGTGGTACTATTACTATTCGCGTTCCCGACAATGTTCATACTCAGAGAAATGATTACAGATGATGCGAAGATCAATGCATTGGAGTCAGTATCTATGATAGCGGTCTTCATTATGATGCTCTATATACTACTCTTCTATGGCGGCATATGATGAGGTCTCTCTGGATAGTGATGCATTAGTAGTGACGATATTCACCGATGAGCTGAATCTTTATCACGCATTCAATACTGACATACTCATCAGCATCATCAGTATCACCGTGTCTGAGACCAACAACATCTTTGCCGACAAATGCCACACGACCCTCAGCGACGATCATCATCCC
>CAZMBV010000037.1:0-17362 GCA_964564335.1 uncultured archaeon | reverse complement strand
GATAGGGAATTCTCGTAGGAGTTCGCGAGTTCAAATCTCGCCCTCCGCACCACTTCTTCTACTTGAACTGTCTTACCCCAGGTATGGTTGTATGCGCATACTAATTTCACGACCAAGTAATGATGTGGTTGCTTTCTGTCCAATATCTACCTTGAGAATGGTAAAAGGTTTATCATCTTGTGAATCGAAAGAAATTCTTACCGAGAAACCCAGTAGATCATCAGGGAGGTTGACCAAGAAGAAATTGTGTTCTTCCTCATCTGAAGGCTGTACTTCAAACTGAATTCCTTGAAATTTATTTACTTGCTCTACTGCATTCAGCTGTGAGCTGTAGATATCCAGATGTACAGCAAATTCTTCTTCTAATGGCAGTATCCAAACTGTAAGAGAATAAGACAACTCATACTCCGTGTCGCTATCATAACTAAGATTTGATATGACAATGGCAAATGGGAAAACGATGGCCATGATGATAATTACTGCCATAGGTTTTCTGTTCCTATATAGCCATCCCCCTTTTGCTGGTATTTCCTCCATGGATTACCACCAACTAAGATTGGATAGATTTTCTCTTATATTTTTCCAAGATTCTCATGCTTTTCTAATTCGGGAATCTCAGGGACGAGTTCAAATCTCGCCCTCCGCACCATTCTTACTTTCAACCTTCAAAAATCTTGGAGTTATTAGAATCAGTCCAAGGAAGCCAGATGCTGCAATTACTAAGGTTGTTGTCCGGATAAAGCTCCATGTGTATAATCGAAGTGCTAGGACTACCAAAATAAGAACCATAAGTTCTATAGCTAATAGTATTGCAGTGTTTCTTGAAAACTTAGATGAGCTTAGTCTATTTATTGGATTCCTGAGAACAAGAGAAAACATGTGCGTCATACATGTAAGCGCAATTATCACCATTAGTATCGCAGATATTTGAACTAGTTCAACAATAAGGCTTGATATACCAAGGAAACCGATGATGCTAACAACGATTGTAACAAACAGACAGATTTCTCCCAGATAGAATAAATTTAGCTTTTGATAGCCCACTTTAGATTCAAGTTCTTTAGGGTGTTCAGGTGAGGATCGGACGGAAACAATGAGCCCAGCTAACACCAGAATTACTCCTGGAAATGCAGCAAGTATCGTGAAGATAGGATCAAGAGCCCATATTGCTTCACCTGGTCCACCACCATTATAGACCTCAGTTATGAGATATTCGAACCTAAGTCCAATTAGGATAAGCCAAAGAAGACCTCCACCAAATATACCAAGAAAGACTAACATCGGTCCTAAAGGGAATCGCTTCAACCCAAAACCCTCTTGTACATTATAATTCCAAGATAAAAAAGAGTTGGGTTGTATAACCATGCGTTCCCAGCCATCCCTTATCTGTCGTAATCCTCATTATGCTCTTTGTTTCATCTTCACTAGTGAATAACAATGAAGTATGTATTCTTAGCAACTGACGATAATAAGATGCAACTGTATCATCTACTTCTCAATGCAATCGACTTCCATGAGCATGGTCACGAAGTTAAAACAGTTCTTGAGTGTGCCTCGCCCAAACTTCTGATTGGTATTGCAGATGGTTCAATCAAACTTCCTCTCTTTGGAAAGGCAATGGATCTCGGAATTATAGATCATGCATGCAAAGCCTGTACTGCATCATTTTCAGCTACAGAAGCAGCTGAAAAATTGGGAGTGCCTCTGAAAGGAGAATTGAGTGGACATAGCGACATGCTGAAGTTCATAGGAAATGGATATTCTCTCTTCACTTTCTAAACACATGATAGAATAAGAGAAGTGGCGCCGGGGATGAGACTTATTCAATTCCACGAAAAGTGGATATTTTTGAACTCACGCGTGCGTACACAGCGGTTGTCTCGTTTGAATAAATAATTCGAGACCGCCTCCATGGCGACTAGGAGACCCCGGCCTATCAGAACTCCTGAACATTTCCGATTTAATCTTACCGTCTAGTCTTTTTAGTACAATCATTGAAATAGAGCTTAATCTCCAACCTGATAGAATAAATGGATTGAGATAGAAGATGACTTCGGATGAAAAACATGACCTGTTTGAAGAAAGTCTGACACTGATACAACAAGGAAGATTGGTTGATGCAGAAAAGGTTCTCACAAGACTCGTTGAGATTGATCCTGATGATGCAACGAACTGGATGTCTTTGGGTAGATGCCAGCTAGCCCTGAATAAACTGGCTGATGCCGAGGTCTCAGCGAAAAAGGCGCTAGAATTGAATGACAAGACTGCGTATAACTGGAACCTCATGGGGTGTGTTCTGAAATCCAAGAATGCATTTTCTGAAGCCGAATCATACTTTCGAAAGGCACTAGAACTCAATCCAAAAGATTTCACCTCATGGAGTGGACTAAGTACTATCTTGATTGGCTTGCGAAAGGATAGTGAGGCTGAGGATGCGGCAAGAAAAAGTATCGAACTGAATCCCAATTTCTTCGAAGGATGGATGGCTATAGGAATTATTCATTTAAGACGCGGACAAGCAGAAGAGTCAGAGAAAGCATTCCAGAAACTAACAGAGGTGGCTCCTAGTATGCCTGAAGCTTTCGATCTTCTAGGAATGGCTCTGAATGCTCAAGGAAAGCATGATGAGGCAACCGCTGCAAAAGTTCACGCACGGACATTGCGCGTATAAAGATAATATCATTTCTGAAGATCATCCAGGGCTTGCGCCATTACATCCTTGGCTAGATTGGCCAATTTGTCAACGGTAGCTTGTTCCTTAGCTCCAACATAGACCCTGGCTTTGGGTTCAGTTCCTGAAACCCGGATAAGAACATAGGATCCATCAGTGCATTCTATCCGAATACCATCAACTTCCAGTATCTGGGCTACTCCAGTCATTTGTGGTACTAGTAGTTCCCTGACCTTAGCTAGGAATTTTGGTTTAATACTATCTGGACAAGGTACGAAGTCTCTCAGTATTGGGTATTTTGGAATGGTTTCCATCAATTTCATGCAACTTCCATTGCCTATCTCATCGACCATCTGTCCCAAACGTGCAGCTCCAGCTATTCCGTCCATCCAGCAACCCATCTTGGTGAATATTGGTTTCCATGGCTCTGAAGCAAAAACGACATCTTTTCCTTTATCGGTTGCAAGAAACTCTTGAAGAGAACCCAATGGCATTCGTGTTACAGTCCCTCCGACCGCAGTAACTAGTTCGTCGATGACACTTGAAGTGTCAATAGATACCACTACAATTCCACCACCGTTTCGCTTGACCTCATCTCTCGCAAAGAGCGCGATGACACGATTCTGATCGATAAACTCACCCTGCTCATCAATCACAGCAAGTCGATCTCCGTCTCCATCATGGCATACTGTGACCGCAAAATCCGAGTTCGCGGCCATCTTCATTGTATCAACCAGGTTTCGAGGAGATGGTTCTGCAGGTCTTCCTGGGAAATGTCCGTCTTGGTGTGAATTCACTGTGATCACTGAGAAACCCATTTCTAGAAGCAACTGAGGAGTATATTCAGTCGCAGCCCCATTTGCTAAATCGGCTAACACTTTCGTACCACTGCTATTTGTCCCCCTATTTGATAGGAATGTTTTGAGATGATTAAGATATTGCTCTTTGAGATCGAGATGACGAATTTTTCCAATCTCATTCCATTGTGCTACAATATATTCACTCTGTGCGATGGCAGTTTCTAGAAAGACCTCTTCAGCTCTCACAAATTCTCTCCCATTATTGAAGAATTTGAAACCATTGTCCTCTGGAGGATTGTGACTAGCAGTTACAATGACGGATGAGGCAATTCCCTTTACCTGACTATAATATGCCACAGCCGGCATTGGCGCGATTCCCAAATCGACAACATTGACACCAGTTGAGAGTAATCCTGCAATGAGACCATTTCTTAGCATTTCATTGGAAGTTCTAGCATCAACGCCGACACCTACTGTACCTTTACCTTCTAAGAACGAACCTAATGCGCGTCCCAGATTAAGTGCCAAGGTAGGTGTTGATTTTTCAATAATTGAACCTCGAATACCTGAAGTACCAAAGAGCTTGTCAGTCATGTTGATTTCCTCTAGTTGTGAGGTAGTGCAAGGTCAGTGATATCCTTTGCAGCCTCTCCCATTCTCAATAAGCTATCTACAACATAAAGTTGAGTTTGTGGTTGTCCATTAGGCGATGTGACAATATCCTGTCTTAATTTTGCAGTTTCCTGAATTAACCATCTCTCGGTTTCAATTATCTTTGTAACTTTTTTGGAATCGAATTTGAAGAGGTTATTCACAGATTCAGACAACATTTCTTTGACCTTGTCCCCAATGAGTTGCAATCTCTTGACTAGTTTTTTGTCGAGAGGATTTCCAACTCTCAACGCAATATCTACTGCTAAATCTGCAATCCTTTCAATATACTGTGCAGCCAACCGGTAATCTAGAGCCTCTACTGGAGTAATTTTCATCAATTCACTCATTCTTGGATATTGAACAGCAGATCTGAGTTCTCTTACGATCAAGAAAAACAACCTGTCTACCTCCTCATCACGCTGTATGATTTCCTCAGCGTCTTTCTGAATCCCATCAAAGTATGCATTCAAAGCATCACCTATCATCCTTGAAGTGATTAGATTCATCCGTCTCATTGCGGTACTCACAGGAAGTGTCGTTGGATCTACCAAGCATCTCAAAACAATTTGGTGGTCATCTTCTTCTGTAACCTCTAGAGCAACAAACCGCTTGATTACTCGTTTCACCTCATCTCTTTGCTCATTCGTTATAGGGTCCTTGCTAACAATACAAATTTCATCAAAACCAAGAAGGTATCTACTTGTGATCTCCCACCTCAGGTTATGCGCGATTTCTGCAGTAGTAGAACGGGTTTCTCCTGCTTTTGGAAGACGAGGATCGATTATCAGGCAGCCATCTTCACGTTCTGCCACAACGACAGGGTCTCCCTTACTTAGCTTTTGTCTCACGACCCAATCCTTTGGCAGAATAATGAGAAATGAGCTTCCACTTTTACCGCCAGTTTGTTGCAGAGTTCTGATGTTTACCATATGATATCACCAATTGGAGATAGTAGGCAGCAAGATGATTGTGAAAGGCTCGCTTATTACATTTCCCGCACGATACAATAATGGCAGACGTTTAAAACAGAAACCTGATTCTCATTCATTGGTGACCAATTGACATCTTCAATACGTCGCAATATTATAGCACGGCTGATAGAGTCAGGATTCCAAATCACGCCTGATGCATTAGAGTACTTACTAGACCAGGAATCCCCTATGGAAACGGTAGAATCAAAGATATTGGTCAAGAATCCAGCTGAGAGCCCATCTATTCTATCAAAGGAATATATTGAATCACTCATCGGAGGCTACGAAGTAGTTCCACATTCAATAGAACCACCTCCCATAGTTCAGGATGAATCTCCAGAATCATTCCCGGAGTCAGAACCTGAGATTATTACTTCTGAATGGGACTTCAGAATTGAAAAGAGTCCTGGTGATGAATCAGTTGGTTCTGAAGGAACATTAGATGATTTTCTTATGCTGTTCAGAGACCGTTTTGAGAGGATAAAGAAAATCTACATGGCGCGAATCGATACACAAAGTGCAGTTCCTCCAAGTGTAGCCAAGATGAGAAAAAATCCAACAAGACGTGCTGGACGAATGGACGGTGATGGTTCACGACAGAGACGTCCTCCAAGTCAAGTGGTTTTAGGTATCATCAGAGATAAGAGCATCTCAAAGGCTCAGAACGTAATTATCGATTTTGAGGAATATCAAAAAGACAAAGATCCCACAGATACTAGGAGTTCATCAAGAAGAGGAAATGAATCAATTATCTGTATTATTCCTTCCAAACTTAGTGGGCTTAAGGGTGCAAATCTTTCAGAAAAAGCAAACTCACTATTGTTGGATGAGATTGTTTGCATATCCGGTTCTGTTGATACTGATAGTAGAATGATTGCAGATGATATTCTGTTTCCTGATATTCCCACAGCACGTCAGATTGGTCGTGCAAAAAGGGACATCTACGCTGCATTCATCTCTGACTTACACTGTGGAAGTCAGGAATTTCTTGAGGAAGAACTTGACCAGTTTATTGCTTGGCTGAATGGGAAGGGTGTTGATGATGCAGACAAATCCATGGTTAAAAATATCAGATATCTCTTCATTGCAGGGGACTTGGTTGATGGTATCAGTGTGTATCCTGGACAAAGATACCATCTAGAAATTATAAGTCTGTATGACCAATATGCATTGATTGCAGAAAAGCTACGAAAACTTCCGGAACATCTGAAAGTATTTTGTATCCCCGGAAATCATGATGCTGCACGTCAAGCTCTCCCAAAACCACCTATTATGAAAACTTTCGCAGAACCTCTTTACAATTTGGAAAACGTAACAATGCTTGGTGATCCTAGCCAAGTGATTATCGAGGGCGTAAATGTCTTGATAACACATGGTGACAGCCTAGATGATCTTGTGACAATGCTGCCGGGAGCATCATACACTGAACCAGCAATACCTATGAAGGAGCTTTTGAAGAAACGTCATCTTGCCCCTGTGTATGGTGGAAAGACAGAATTAGCACCATTGCATCGTGACTGGATGGTGATTGATACTCCACCTGATGTTGTCCATTTTGGACATGCTCATCATAATGCGGTGGATAACTATCGAGGTGTGCAGATAATCAATTCAGGGACATTTCAATCGCAGACAGATTTCATGCGCAAGCAAGGTGTGGTCCCGACGCCTGGAATTGTCACCTTCTTGAATCTTAGGACTGGTTCTCCAGAAGTCAAGTTCTTTTATGATCTAACAAAACAAGGCTAACCTAGGATATCTTTCGCAGCTTGGCTAAGTCTGGTATCATCATCTAGAATTGCCCCAATCTGTTTCTTACTGACTGCAAGTTTGATCTTCTTTGTACGGCCATAGCGTCCCTTCGAGATCACGGTCGTATTGATTAATCCTAGCATGTCCAATTCCGATATCAAATCTGAAACACGTCTCTGTGTAAGCGTATCTAATGAGAGTGATTTAGCAATCTCTGAATAGACATTGAAGCATTCTCCTGTGAAGATGTCACTCAGCCCTCGATTTGCTAGAACATATACTGCAAAAAGAACTGCCTTGGATTGCATTGGTAGAGTCTTTACAGTACCGGTGATAACATCCTGTTCAATGACTTTCTGAGCATCGCGGACATGATTCTGAAGTACACTTTCATCTCCACGCCTTTCGGCTAATTCTCCTGCTGTTCTCAATAAATCTAGGGCTCGTCTTGCGTCTCCATGTTCCTGTGCAGCTAATGCGCCAACAAGATTGATGACACCTTCATCTGCTATCACACCAGGATTAAAGGCAACCTCCACTCGTTGTTCCAAAATCCCCTTGAGCTCAACTGCGTTATATGGTGCAAAGATGACTTCTTCCTCTCCAAGGGTAGACAAAACCCTGGGATCAAGCATATCTTTGAATTTGAGGTCATTACTGATTCCAATGATGGAGATATGACTTGTTGTCAATTCGCCATTCATTCTTGTCAGCCCATAGAGGATATCGTTTCCTTGATTCACATCACGTTTTACAAGACTATCAACTTCATCCAACACAACAACCATGATTTTTGATTCTGAATCAAGTCGCTTTTTGAAAATCGATCTAATCTCATCAGTTGGTAGACCAGTAAAAGGAACATCTGAACCATCAGACATGGTTGCGTGAATGTCATCACAGAGCTTCTTGAGAACTCGATAATTTGTGCCTACAATACGACAGTTCACATATGCAGTAAGAGGCGTGTTTACATCACTTTTTTTTGCCCTGGCAACCAATGAATCAAGGACATACTTTGAAACAACAGTCTTTCCAGTACCAGTTTTTCCATAGCAGAGGATATTAGAAGGTGGCGCACCACGAAGTGCGGGTCCTAGGATTGACCCTATCCTACCCATCTGTTCATCTCGATAAGGTAAATCTGAAGGGACATACGTCGGCCTCAGGGCATCTCTATCCTTGAATATTGGTTGACCCTGTATGTATTTGTCAAACAGCTTATCGAGAGGTTTCCCCATCATTTAACGCTCCATTAGAAGTAGAGGGTAGTTCCACTGCACTTCCTGTGGAACGTATGGAACATGTAGACCTGATAAGCTTACGTATTACCAGAGGCATCATTAATTCAATTAGGTATATACGGTATCATTCATCTGACAAAGAATGTGTTGTTTGATATAACTAGGTGACTACCTTTGCGTCTCAGGGATTTGGAAATAACACTAGAATCAATTGAACGATCTAGTGAATATGAGGTGTCCCTGGAACAATATCCAACCCCGTCAAGAATAGCTTCTGCGATTCTTTTCGCTGCACAAATGGAGCATGGTGATATTACAAACAAGACTGTGTTAGATTTTGGCTGTGGTGATGGTATTTTTGCACTCGGGGCAGTATTACTTGGTGCTCAGAGGGTGATTGGAATTGATGTGCAAAGCAAAGCCTTAAAGGCGTCACAAATGAATTCACGATTGCTCGGAACAGAAGGCACTGTAGACTGGGTCTTAGAGGATATATCCTCTTTACAACTACAATGTCTTGTTGATACTGTAGTCAGCAATCCACCGTTCGGAGTGAAGAAGAGAGGTGCTGACTTGAGATTCCTCAAAAAGGCAATCTCGGTTGCTAAGGTGACCTATAGTATCCACCTTGCAGGTGACAAGAATAGGACCTTCCTTGAAAAGGAAATTGAGAAACTTGGCGCAAGGGTGACCCAAATCGAAACATTCCAATTCCCAATCGGTAAATTATTCGATTATCATAGAAAACATGTACATATGATCGATGTAGACCTCTATCGAATATGTTCAAAAGAGTGTGAACAGAATGGCTGATGTTAAGAGCGGCGATATTGTAGTACCAGGTGATCAGTTATGCGTAATTGAAGAACTATCACCAAGTTATGGTACCTACGAAGAAGAAGGCATTGTATATGCCGCAGCACCTGGTGCAGTTTCAATGGATTTGAAACAACGCAGTATTAGTGTCTTTAATACAGATGGCAAGATGAAGCTTGCACTTCCAGTCATTGATGACATTCTGGTAGGAGAAGTAATCAATGCCTACGAATCACGAGCGGAAATCGCAATAGTTCGAAGGAATGGTGAAGATTTCCTTAGTGGTTTAGTAGGAGAAATCCGGATTAGTAACGTAACTCGACGATTCGTTAAGAGTATGCATGATGTCATGCGGAACAACGATATTGTTCGGGCTAAAGCTCTCGATACTCATAAAATTTATACTGAGCTAACTGTCGTTGGTCCGGACCTAGGCGTGATTCTAGCAAAATGTTCGAGATGCGGAAATCCTCTCACACTGACCACGTATAACAATATGTTCTGTTTAAGATGTGAAAATCGTGAGAATCGAGAAGTAGCAAGCGACTATGGTCAACAGTTTGGCCTTGAAGCAAGACCTGATCTTGCTCCCCGTCGTAGAACATATGACCGCGATAGTTATGATCGTAGGGGTGGCGGACGATATGATAGTCGCAGTAGAGGCGGTGGACGGTCTGATAGGGGTCGTGGTGACTACGAACGACGTAACGACAGGAGGCGTCGCAATTGAAACCAAGAACAATAGAAAACACAAAGTTTGAGTTGAAATTTGAGATAGGCGGAGAAGGTCATTC
This sequence comes from uncultured archaeon, assembly GCA_964564335.1. Classification (GTDB taxonomy): domain Archaea; phylum Asgardarchaeota; class Thorarchaeia; order Thorarchaeales; family Thorarchaeaceae; genus SMTZ1-45. The sequence continues at coordinate 7,660 of CAZMBV010000037.1, read as the reverse complement.
TTTTCCCAATCTTTTACGTAGAACACTCCTCGAAGAGTCGGCGGTAGAGTTTGCAGGATATAACATTGAGCATCCATTACTTGCAAGTCCGATTGTTACATTACGAACAAAGAGGCGACACGCCAATGTTGTGCTTCGAGAAGCACTAGAAAAAATGCTTGCACGCACAGAAGAATTGAGAAAGAAATTCATACAAGCAAGCGCTGATCACAGCGTAGACTAGTATAATACTTGGTGGCCCCAAATGTGGGAAACCTTTGTTGATCACAAGAATGTCGAAAGCATCATGCACGATAAGGGTCTTGCAAAGGTGGGTGACGGCCTTGTCAATTTTTGCTACTCACTAGCTAAATCCTTAGTTCTTGGGTATGCAACAGGCGAAAAAGTACGTGATAGCGTCCTTGCTCGTGCTATACGTTCAACATCGGTCTATACTCGGATGAATCGGCGAACTGATGCTGGAAGAGCTGGCGATGCATACGAAGCAATCATGGCATATTTGTGGATGACTGAGAAAATCTCAATCTCTGATATGGTAAATTCCCTCTCAAAATCACTGGACATCGATAGAACTACTAGTCGAAAGAAAGAAGGTGAGATTGCAGCCGTAGCATTTCAGAAATTTCTGGAGAACAATATTGAACATCTACCTTAACTATAGTAGAATACGACATGTCAAAATGCTTAATTGACAACAATGGACTGCACCGCAGAAGTGGTGATCTGTCCTAATGGAATTCTGTGAAAAATGTGGCGCAATGATGATTCCGTTTACACAAGAAGACGGAAAGAAAGTTTTGAAATGCCGTAGCTGTGATTATACCAAAAAAATTGAAGGAAGACTGAGTGTTTCCCAGAATATAGAGAAAGGACCTCGAGATAAAATCATTGTAGTTGAAGATGATTCTATTCCAATGCCAGTCACCAAAGCGAGCTGTCCCAAATGTGGAAATAATGATGCATATTATTGGACCGTGCAAACAAGACGCGGCGACGAAGGAGCAACCGAGTTTTACAGATGCACAAAATGTAAACACACATGGCGCAACTATGGCGGTTAATTTCTATTAAGATACCAAGTGACACATTTATAGCATTACTTAACGATGAAACATAGTTGACTAGAATTTTCAATCTCTGACAAAATGCAAAGAGAGTATGTGATTTGGCCGAAGAAAAGAAAACAATCAGAAAAAAAGCATCCAAACTGACTGCTATTCATAATATATCCTCTTCAATTGAAGATCCAGTTCGAGTTTTAGGAATAGTAGTAGATTCAGGTCCTGGGGCAGCCCTCATTCAAGACATCTATGATTCAGATATTGACAATGCAGGAAGCATTTGGGTAAGTGTTGAAGGAACACTCGAACTCAAGAAAAAATATCTGATTATTGGGAATGTAACCACTAAGACTACCAAAGATACGAAAGAAGCAAGGTTGAATGCGACTATTGTACATGATATTGATCAACTCGATATTGAATTGTACAGAGAGATTTTAGAGATGGAAAATGAAATCAACAAAACAATGAGCGGATGATGGATAATAATGTTTTATGCTACACTTGATAGTACGAAGACTTGGAAGCAAATTGTTGATGCTCTGGCCACTTTGCTTACAGAAATCCACTTGGTGGTATCATCTAGTGGAATTACACTGACTCAATACGACTCTTCTCGAGCGGCTATGGTCGATATGGAACTACCAAGAAGTATTTTCCAACAGTACAACTGTAATGAGGAACATGACATCTGTTTGGGAGTTGCTGAAGTAGTCAAAGTGAGCAAGCGAATGGCTGGGGATGATAGATTAGTATTCAATCTTGATGAATCTGAGAAACGTTTTGAAATAAAGATGATTGGTCATGCCGAGAGAACGTTCAAACTCCAATTATTGACACCACCAGAAGAACGTACTCAGAAAATATCGCCGTCTTTTGATATCCAAGCTGAACTGTTATCTGATGCATTCAAACATGTAGTAAAAGATATTGGAGTGGTATCAAATCATCTAAAGATCACTGCGACCGATGATACACTGATTTTCGCAGGCGCTGGCGATACCGGAGAAGTAGAGGTGGTTTTAAGACTTGGTGGTGATGAGTCATCTCTATTTAGTCTCAGAACTATGAATGAAGCTACCTCTATGTATGCACTGAGTTATTTAACAGAAATAGCCAAAGCTATATCTGGCGACAGCATTACTCTTCAGATGGCTGCGTATAAACCGATTCTACTTGAGTTTTCAATTGCGGAGAGTGGAGGAATGCGTTATCTTCTTGCTCCTCGGGTAGAAAGGAGATGAAGTATCGAGATTTCACCCTAAAATTATACTTGTATCTGCCGAGAAGTACATTTTAAATGTCATACCGCATGTCACAACATGTTCATACCTGCATGGTCAAAAGCCTAACAATGATATTGGAGATAAATGAATAATGTTCCACGCTACCCTAGACAGCACGAAGACCTGGAAACAGATAGTAGATGCTTTAGCCACATTATTGACTGAGGCACATCTTAGAGTATCTGAATCAGGAATAATATTGAGGCAACTTGATTCATCCAAGGCTGCCATGGTTGACCTTAATCTTCCATCCGCCGTTTTTCAGGAATATTCCTGTAAAGGAGAGCATGATATTTGTCTTGGAATCGATGAGCTTTCCCGAGTAAGTAAACGGATGGGGGGAGATGAACGGCTTGAGTTCAACCTTGATGAATCTGATAAGCGACTTGAGATTAAGATGATCGGACAGGCAGAACGACAGTTCAAACTTCAGCTTCTTACACCTCCAGATAGCCAGACAAACAAACCTGGAATGAAGTTCGATGTGAAAGCTGAGATGTATGCAGACGCATTCAAACAAGCAATCAAAGATGTTGGTGTTGTTTCCAGTCATGTTAAGATAATTGCGGAGAAGAATTTGCTTACCTTTTCAGGTGAAGGTGATACTGGGGAGGCAAGGGTTTCTCTAACCACAGAAGGTGAAGATCCAGCCCTGTTCCAACTGAAGGTTGGTACTGGTCAATCTACTGCCATGTATGCGCTTAACTATCTGGCTGAGATATCAAAAGCGATTGCTAGTGATAGTATTATCCTTCAATTCACAGAGAGCAAACCAATGATGCTGGAATTTCCAATTGCTGAGGCAGGAAGTATCAGCTTTATCTTAGCACCACGTGTTGAACGTAGATAGACTATGATTAGGTTCATTATCGCAATCACATGACAAGAGTGATCGGTACTCTATCTTTACTCCGATGCGAAACACAAAAGTCTGTGTGAGGTGTTCTTGTAATCGATGTCAGTACAGAATCAGAGCAAGACAACGACAATTATGAAGCTAAGACTTCTATTCCATGAGTACTACTCTGAGAAACCAAAATCAATTGATACACCTGAAAAAATACACACACGTGAGTTTGCGATTCAGGCATGGGAATACAACTGGCGGTGTCGAGAACAGACCGGGAAAGATGACTCTGGAAAAGAAGTTCGAACTGGGTGTGGAAAATCAGGAAAATCATTCCAACTAGTGACAGAGTGTCCGAACTGTGGCTCTAAGGATGTCAATGTCACCAATTGGACACGTCATGAAGGCTACAAATCTAGCAATGATCTCCTTCGAAATCTAGCGAAAATTGCACCTCATAGTATATACCATTCAGCTGCATTCTACGGATTTCCTACTGCAATAAGAATGCATGAAAAAGAATGGATGGGAGCTGAACTGGTCTTTGACATAGATGCAGACCACCTGGACTTGAAATGCGCAAATGATCATGACGCTTGGCGTTGCAATAATCCCACCTGTGGAAAAACAGGAACCGGAAACCCTCCAGAAACCTGCCCAGTCTGTGGCGATGCTTGGTATTGTGAAAATAAAACATGCGGCGAGATAGGAAGTGGTGATTTACCAAAAGCATGTCCCAAATGTAAGTCTAATACCACCAGAAAATTTTATGGTTTCAGCACAAGAAAGTGGATTTGTAGCGAGTGTCTCAATGTGGCAAGAAAACACACAATGAAGCTCTATGATGATTTCTTAATCGATGATTTTGGTTTTGACCCGGATAAAATACAACTCAATTACAGTGGTAATAGAGGGTATCACATCAGAGTCAACGATCCAAAAGTATACACCTTAGATTCTAATGCACGTATTGAGATAGTACAGTATGTCATGGGTTCTGGATTTAGAGGCGACAAAGCTATCGTTTCACAGGGAGGTGGAAGTCTGATACCATCTCGTGACATTCCTGGTTGGTCTGGCAAAGTAGCTGATGCTATGGTCGAATTCATCCGGAATATTGACACATATGCAGGGCGAGAGAAGTGGGTTAAACCTCTCAAAGACAAGAAAATCATTGCAATAGATATGCTTCAGAGACCACGTCCAGTGCTAAGCTCTAAGGTAAAAGGTGTTGGAATAAAATCTTGGCAAGAAATTGCAGAAAAGGCAGTGGACCTGTTTGGTACTGAAATAGATAGACCAGTCACCCATGACATTCACAGAGTAATTCGTCTAATTGGGAGTCTCAATGGCAAAACAGGGTTTACAGTGACTGAACTGACTCGAGACCATCTAGATACATTCAATCCATTCAATGAAGCCATAGCTTTTAATGAAGGAACTTTGAATGTCAAATTTCACAAGGGTCCTAATATCCCAGCATTTGTAATCAATGATGAGAAGTATGGGCCTTTCAGTGGTGAGTCTGTGGAATTGCCAATGGCTGCTGCGGTCTTTGTATTAAGTAAAGGAGTCGCTTTGCTTGAGTGAAATAAACTATGATGCCATCCGAACTGCGTGGGAAGACGAAACATCAAGTGAAGCATTACAAAACCTTGCAGATTTGCGCCTGAGTAAAATGATGGCGTATCTCTCCAAGATACGTCTCGAACTAGCCTCAACAAATGCTGATGACATCCTACAGTCTGATTTACTCACCCAGGAAGCTCTAAACATAGAATTCATGCTAAAGGATTTCCTAGACTATCGAAGAAACAAGATATTGAAAGCAGCACTCTCAAACCGCAGACCCACAGGTGATATGACACTGGCAGAAGAAGAGTTTTACAAAAACACTCAACGTGCACTTGATAGTCATGCTGAATTTGTAAAGGAATCTCTTTCGGGGTCTAATCTACAATCAAAGCTAAGAGATAAGAAGAGAAAACCAACAAAGAAGAAACCTACTGATAATTTAGACGAAGATGATGCAGATATTGATTATGTCATGGTGCGATTCCTACGACCAATCAAGGTGCCATTCATGGGACTCGATGAAAGAACGCATGGTCCTTTTGAGAAGGAGGATGTAGCTAAAATTCCTGCAGCTAATGTAAAAAGCTGGTTACGTGATGGTACGGCAACTCGTATTGTACCTGAAGATGGAGTCGTGCTGGATGAATGATGAGCAATTAGCAGACGGTCTTCATGCACTATTATCCCTATTGAATGACCAGCAAGTAGAGATTGACATAATTCAGAAAAAGTTTCAGGTTGCGCTGACTGGAGTACTCCGATTAGTTGGAGAAGGCGCTCCAACTCTAACAAACCTGCATGGGAAGACTGAGGATCTTAAGGGGTACCTAATACAACTGAACACGGAAGTTGCCCAAACAACAGCAAAATCACATCAATCACTTAGAAATAGGGTTGAAGAATTAATAGATTTGGTTTCATCCTCTGATAGAAAGTCCTAAGAGTTAGTGCTTTCACTCCAAATCCATGCCCCCTAACAAAGTCATCTTTCTAATTGTAGGACTCATATGTATGATCTTAGCCATACTAGGAGGTTTCATGTATCCCCTTGATACGGTAGACTTTCTATGGATTTTACTTTATGAAGTGACTATTTTCCTTGCTGTAACAGGTATTCTTCTCTTGATACGGCGTGAGGGATTTGTTGAAGAAGAGTCGGCCAGCTAATATTATCTCTTTACAAACTTTTAATATGGGTTTCAATTGTGCTCAGGTTCAGCGAGTCCTTAATCAAATGTCTGTGGTGTATCTAATGACTGAAATGAATGAACGGTCTAGCCCGCCAATCACTCTGATTGACCCGATTGATATGTCGAAGCTTGATCCTAAGTTTCGAAATGAAATAAAGAGCATGCCAAATGGTGAAGAGCTCTCAGCATGTTTTGCCTGTTCTACTTGCACAGCAGCATGTCCAATAGCAAACATGTGGAAATACAAACCACATCAGCTCATTCGGATGATTCTTCTGGGAATGAAGGAAGAAGTCCTCTCTTCGAATGAAATCTGGTTGTGCCTTACATGTTACCAATGTCAGGAACGTTGTCCACAGAAAGTGCGTGTGACTGACATCTTCTTTGATTGCAAGAATCTAGCAGCGGAAGAAGGGAAAATACCTCCCAATGTTGTTGCATTAGCTAAAGAACTTCTTACAAAAGGTCAACTCTACACTGTGACAGCAGATTGGGAACGGGAAGACATGGGGCTTGAACCAGAAGTACCAGGTCTCTCTACAGAGGCAATCAAGAACATTCTGAAAGATACTCGTACAAGCAGGATTGTCGGTGGTGACAAATAAAATGACAACATACAATCTTTACATCGGTTGCAGCGTTCCAGTGAATTATCCAAACTATGAAGCTGCTATGATTAAGGTCGCACAGGCTTTCAACATGGACCTTGTGTACATGGAGGGAGTGGGTTGTTGTGGTAGTCCAAACCTTAGGGCAATGGATCATAGGGGCTGGATCACAGTCAATGCAAGAACCTTAGCAATCGCAGACAAAACGGGTTATGATATCGTAACACCATGCAATGGCTGTTTTGGATCCCTCAAAGATGTACACCATCATCTCATGCATGATGCCGAAGAACGAGCGAAAGTCAATGAGATATTGAAGAAAGAGGGTCTTGAGTTCAAAGGCAACGCAAAACCACGTCATTTTGCAGAAGCATTGTATCATGATATCGGTATTGAGGAAATCAAAAAGAAAATCACGAAACCCTTGGATGGAGTAGGAATTGCCATTCATTATGGTTGCCATCTCCTTCGTCCTGATGATGTGACAGAGTTCAAACCAGAGTACCTTCAGGAGCTTGTGGAAGTAACTGGTGCGTCAGTTATAGATTATCCACTCTGGAAGCAATGTTGCGGTGCGACAGTTTTGCCAGTTGATGAGGACATAGCTATACGATTAGCACGAGACAAAGTGAAATCAATGAAGGAAGCTGGAGCAGCCTTTGCTACAGTTGTTTGTCCTGCCTGTGGAAATCAGCTAGACCTCCAACAGCTCGGACTCAAGGAGTCATACGGTGAAGTATACAATCTTCCAGTTCTAGTCTATCCTCAGATACTGGGATTAGCAATTGGCCTTAACGAAGAAGAAGTTGGGCTTGGTATGAACAGAGTTCCAGCCGACCCCATCTTAGATCACTTGAGTGGCTGAGGTGTTTTAGGTAGTGTCCGACCCAGTCCTCATCATTGGTGCAGGCGTTGCGGGAATGACTGCAGCAGTAGAGCTGGCTGACTCTGGAGTCAAAACAGTGTTAGTCGAAAAATTATCAACCACTGGAGGCAATGCACTCAACCTCTACAAGGCGTTTCCTACAGACGACTGTTTCTATTGCTTTGAGGGGAATCGCTGGCGTCCTGGAATTCGTAAGTGTTTCTACAG
>CAZMBV010000036.1:254-17471 GCA_964564335.1 uncultured archaeon | reverse complement strand
ATATGCCAACTGTTGGTATGCCTTTGAAACTTGGGTTTGCCAAAGAAGGCGAAGGCAAAATGATTACTTATCGTTGGTTGGTTTAAATACAAGTGGGGGTTTTTGCCCCCATCTACTTATTTTTGATATCCCTTTTTGAATACAATTCAAGAACCTGCATCCATCGGGTCTGCAGTAGAACTCCTTTCAAAGTCTGTAGATAGATTGAAGATGCTGTCTTCGAATCACAACAATCAATCTCATCGAGAGCTCCTTTGATCAGCTCTGAAAGCTCATTGAATCGACGTTTTCCTTCATTTCGCCTGTAATCAGAAAAAACAACATAACCTCTGTACTTGTCGCCTAAACCTTCAAGAAGGAGTTTTTCTTCTTCGACTCGAGTCTTAAATTCGTAAGCGCTTTCAAAGGATTTCTTCATTGCACTGAGGCTTTCTATTAACATATGTTTGCTCCCGGATGCAGCCACGCTATCAAACTCCAAGTGTGATAGTTGTGCATACGATAAAAACGGGTAATTAAGCATTCAGTATTTTAAATTCTGATTATGCAATCCAATCCCGTATCTATTCTGGAACAATATCATAATTTCGATTTTACAATGAGAAGAATCGTCACAATAACCACAGTTATTGATCCTATAGTTATGATTGTAGTAATTGTATCTAGTGGGATTACTCGTATGGGATTTGTATACGTCGTAGTCGAAGATGTAGGTGTTTCTGTTGTTGTTGTGGTGGTTGTACTGGTGCTAGTTGTTGCTTGTAGGACATTCACAAGGACAGGCCTCACTTCTACAGATTTGCTCCACAATTCTGACATTGTTTAGTACCGGGTCTGTTCACGAAACCACATCTTGAGCATCTTCCAGTATCAGCCATTTCCAATACTCTGGTTGTTGTTGTTCTTATCTTGTGAATATCTGAGTCTGAACGACCTATCTTCTTCTTTGTCTTAGAATCTGCCCTATCACAAAAAGCTACGATGGCTTTTAGTTTTGGTCCAGCTCTATCTTTTTCATAGATAATCGCTCACGTTCACTCGTGCTAAGGTGCCCTTCCTGGGACATACTAATCTGGTAGAATGATGCGAGGTCTCTAATTGCTGACATAGACTTCAGAAGTAAAACTCCTAGGTCTTTTGATTCCTTATGCTTTGTTGGATCTGGAATCCTTTCAATTCGGTCAAGTTTTTTCCTCAAGACTTCCCGAACTAGCGGTACCCTGAGATCCAAATCCTCGTCGATAATGACTTGCTATATTACCACTGTCCGCGTGGGGACGGCTTCCTGTTTGGCCATCTCCGAAACGAATGTGAGTATTCCCTTCTTCATCCCGTGTTGTTCCATAGGTTCTTTCCTGGGTTTCCAAAGCGCTCTTTTGAGCCTCTACTCCTTGCAAAATGGAATGACCACAATAGGGGTGTTCAGTGTTATTTGCATCAATTGCAGCTCCGCAACCTTCACAGCTTAACATAATGTATTCCTCGTCAAATTATGTCTTCACCCAACAAGGTAGGATTAGAGTTTCCTAGAATCTAGCACTTACGAAGGCTTATTACATATACATGGACCCGCCCACTCAATATCAAGGAGGAATGCTCTGTGTCTGAACAGGAAGTACTCTATGAAGTTGCAGATGGTGTTGCTACCGTTACAATCAACCGACCTGCAAAATATAATGCGCTCAACACTTCAGTGGTCACAACACTGAGAGAGTTTTTCAAAAAAGCTGAAGAAGACGCTTCTGTTCGTGCTGTAGTTCTAACTGGTACTGGGGATAAAGCCTTTGCAGCAGGAGCTGATATAACTGAATTCAAAGGTAAGGATTCAGAAACAGTTCGACCGCTTGCAGAGAACGGTCAAGAGCTATGCAAGTTCATTGAAGCAATGAGCAAACCAGTCATTGCCGCAGTCAATGGATTTGCTCTTGGCGGCGGCTGTGAGATTGCCATGGCTTGCGACATTCGTTATGCTTCTGCAAATGCAAGATTTGGTCAGCCTGAGATAAATCTCGGTATTATTCCTGGGTTTGGTGGAACCGTGAGGTTAGCTAGATTGGTTGGACTAGGAATGGCCAAAGAACTGATCTATAGTGGTGATCAGATCAAATCTGATGAAGCACTAAGAATAGGTTTAGTGAACAAGGTTTTCGATTCAGTTGAGACACTCATGGCTGGAGTTGATGCCTTAGCAAAGAAATTAGCGACCAAACCAGGTGTGGCTTTGAATCTGGCAAAACAGTCTCTGAACAATACCTGGGAAAATCCTCATCAAAGCAATCTCAAATTCGAGGTTGATGTCTTCTGCAAGACCTTCGATACTGAGGATAAAGTAGAAGGTGTTGATGCCTTTCTTAACAAGCGAGAACCTACATTCAAACACAAATAGATGAGAATATGGGGGATTTCCCCCTTTTATCTCTCTATAATAAAACGACCACTTTCTTCTCTAATTATCCCATCACTCTTGAGAAGTTCAATATGCTTCTCGAGCATAAACATCTCAAATATGTAGTAGACATCCATCGGAATGCGTGGGTAAATTGTTGGAACTTTCGATAATTTCTCAATTGTGTCAATACCCTTGGCGATATTATCTAGAATCCGTTGTTCTCTCTCATCAAAGATTGCTCTGAATGAACATAGTCTTGCATCCAGTTCTTTTTCAACAGGATTTATCAAGTGACTACTAATTCCAACCTTTGGAGTCATCTCTATTACACGATCTACCGACTTCTTGAATTCCTCAATATCACTCACTTTGTTTCCATACCAAGGGCCGAATCTTGAAAGGTCAATATCAACAAGAAACAGTGTTTCAAGGTCGTTAATCCCAAAACAAGTGTGATCTATGGTGTGACCAGGAAGATGAATCGAAAGCAGGTCAATCTCTCCACAGTTGATGGTTTCTCCGTCTGAGAATGTACTAGTCACCGTGTAGTCTGAAGTCACATGACCGAATCTTGAATCGATTAGATTTCGCCAATCGCTATAGTACTTGTGCCCTTCAATGCCGTAATAATCTACCATGCCCTGAAAGGTTTCTACTCCATCCACAGCAAGTTCATGACAAACAATTTCGCAACTAGCAACCTTCTGAATATCTGCTGCGTGACCTTTGTGATCTATATGAAAATGTGTTAGTACGATTCTTTCAAGATCTGAGATGGAATGACCGAGGTCTCTGAGGGAGGCTTCTATATTCCTCATACTTGATCCTGCATCCACTAGTGTGAGTATCTCATCATCAATCAGCAATGTATTGGCTTCAGGAAATCTAGCATTATTCTCACCTCTAACTAGATGAACATGAGGCATTATCTGAATATGTGGAGGATAGTTTGACATCAATGTTTCTTGTTAACTTGAAGTAAATAACTCTCTCTGTCAAACAACCTATATTGTACGATGTACATAGAAAATTTACAAAAGATGATAAATGGTGAGAGAGATGAGTCAGCGTCTGTTTGCAGTGTTTGATATTGGGACAACAGGAACTAGGTCCGTTATTGTTGATGAGGAAGGTCGTGAGATAAGCAAGGCATACGAGGAATATCCTCAGAAACCAAAAGAAGTGCAAGTACATGAACAACTTGCAGATACTTTTTGGAGAACTTCTATTAACACAATGCAACGTGCAATATCTGGTTGTAAATACGGTTCTGATGCAATTAACGGAGTCATCGTTACAAACACAAGAGATAGTCTTACACCTGTTGACAAGAATGGGAATCCACTTGCTCCAACAGTTACGTGGGTTGATAGTCGATCAAGTGCAAAGAGCAAAGAGATGGCGGAGGATATTGGCCCTCGAAAGAGTGTCAACAAAATGATGTGGTTTATTGAGAATCGGCCCTCTTTCTTTGAGAAAGTACACAAATGGGCTTTACTCGATGCCTTCATTAACAACCGACTATGTGGAGCTCTCGTCAGTTCACCTGCTGATGCTCGGTTCGGTCCAATTGATCATGAAACCCTCAAATGGTCTGAAGAACTCTGTGAGGCAACTGGAATACCAATTGACAAGCTAACCGACATTGCTGATTCAGGAACAGCAATCGGTGAGATAAGTTCTGAGGCTGCAAAGGTTACCTCCCTCAGAAAAGGAACTCCAGTCATCTTGGGTAGTGGAGATCAACAATGTTCTGCTCTTGGAATGGGAGTTATCAAACCTGGTCGAGTGAAAGCAACGACAGGTACTGGTACCTTTGTAATAACTCATCTTGACGAGTTCTTTGAAGAGCCCTACGTTATGTTCTGCAATCCCTCAGCTATACCTGGAAAGTGGATTCTTGAGGGAGTCACTCCTGGAACTGGACTCACCTATAAGTGGTATAGAGATAATTTCTGCGAGTCTGAGGTCGCCATTGCAGCACAAACTGAACAGGATGCGTACCAGATAATCGAAGCCACTGCGGCAAAGGTACCTACAGGATGTGACGGTCTTGTATTGTTCCCATTCATGGCATATAATCTCGGTATTTTCTACCATCTCGGATTCAAACATACCAAAGCCCATGTCGCTCGTGCTATCCTTGAATCTAATGGATATAGTATCAAATTTTACCTTGACCTAATGGAAGGAATGCTCGATGTGGAGTTTGATGAACTGCGAATTGATGGTGGGGGTACAAACTCACCTCTATGGCGTCAAATTCAAGCTGATTGCATCAACAAAACTGTCGTGACCCCAATGATAAGAGATTCGACTGTCATTGGTGCTGCAATACTGGGAACTATTGGGACTGGAATTTATGGTAGTTACGAAGAAGCAATTGAAAATATGTTCCATGTAGAAGAACGACGAGTTCCAATTCCCGAGAATGTTGATATCTATAAAAAGCAATACGAGATTTACAACAAACTTCTCACAACAGAAATGGGAAACATCCTTGAAGCGACTTCATAACAAAAGAAAGGAAATCCTAGGCAATTGATACCTAGGTCCGCTTGAATGAGAAGGAAGGCTTACTCATCCTCTTCATCATTCTGGTTATCTTCCCAGATTCTACCAAAGAATACCAAGGCTAAAACAAGTTCTGAACCACTGGAATTCTTGGCTAGATATTCAATAGACTCACTAATTGTATCCTCATATTCCCAGGCACTTCGTGCGAGCTGAACTAGGTCGTCAAATCTATCGTCTGGAATATCAAGTGCTTGTGTCAGTTTTTCAACATCGTGACCAACAACAGTCATTGTTCCAAGATCGTAAGTTTCAGGCATTAGTATTCACCTGACCTTTTTCGACTTGCTGACTCCTTTTAATCTATCTATGCTATTGTGGAAGTTGTAGTGAATCGAAAGCCTTGTATTGGGCGTAACGCTCCAATCCATTAGCATAAGAGAAATAGTGTACACTTCTAGAAATAAAAAGAAGAAAGGAGATATAATGCAATGACCAAATCTGAGTTTGACGTCGTAGTAATCGGTGGAGGAAGCACAGGGACTGCTGTAGCACGAGATTGTGCGATGAGAGGTTATCGTACACTTCTGCTTGAACGTGATGATATAGCATCAGCAACAGTTGGGACCTGTGCTGGTATGATTTCTTCTGGATTGAAATATCGTGATGAACCTGATATTATGGAAATGTGTTCCAAGGAAGTAGTCCATTGGAATCGAATTGCACGTCATCTCATTATGAAGAATCCAATCCTTGCTCCTCTTCTTGATTTGAGCGATGCTGCAAGTGATAGTTCCTATATGGACTCGTACTCTGAACATGTGGGCGAGAGAGAGGTTCCTCCAATGATGTTTCTTACTCCTGATGCCTCTCTTGAGATTGAACCAATGCTCCATCCTGACGTCATTGCTAGTGTATACTATGAGGAATATTTCATCGACCCATTCCGATTGTGTTTATTACAGGCTCTTGATGCTAGAAATCATGGTGCTCAGATCCGGACCTATTGTGAAGTAATCAATTTCGAAGAAAATGACAAGGGTGAGATTCAAGAGGTCGTATTTTATAATCGGATATCTGGGGCAACTGAGAGGGTAAAAGCGCAAGTTGTTGTCAATGCTACTGGGCCATGGGCTCAAAAAGTAGCTAAAACTGTGGGTGATGAATTACCCATCAGGTTAAACAAAGGCGCACATGTGATATTTGACAGACGTATAGTGAATGTCGGAATCACAGTCAAGGCCATAGATGGTCGTTGGATTTACCTATTTCCCCATGAGAATACGACTTTACTTGGGACAACTGCATTGGATACTTGGGAAGATCCTGACACACTTGTCGCATCATTTGATGAGATAGAGTACCTCCTGCAAAGCATCGAAACTGTTCTTCCATCCATTCGTGAGGCTCGTATAATTCGAACAATGGTCGGGGTGAGACCACTGGTCCCAGAGTGGAAAGTACCTGAAGGTAAGGTGACACGTGGTTACCAAGTTGTCGACCATTCTGAAATAGGTGGCAAAAAGGGATTGATTAGTTTCCTTGGCGGCAAACTTGTGATGTGTCGACATATGGCTGAAGCAGTTACAGATATTGTGGGCAAGAAACTTGGGAAAGAAGTTGCGTGTACCACCCATGAGAAACCTCTCCCCGGGAATGAGGATGATGTTGATATCATTGCACTTTCTAAGGAGTATGACCTCTCCTTGCATGCTTTAGAACGAATGCGCGCACGACGAGGGACTGAGATGGTTAAAGTTCTTGAGCATACAAAGGAACATCCAGAATGGAAGACAACTATATGCACTTGTGAACCAGTAATTGAGGCTGAGATTCGAGTTGCCATTCGTGAAGAATTCCCACAAACACTCAATGATATTAGACGTCGAATCCGCTTGGGAACTGGTCCTTGTCAGGGAACTTTTTGTACCTACAAAGCTGCAGCAATTTTGGCTGAAGAACTTGGTCTTTCTGGAGATGATTTTCTTGTTGATATTCTCGATTTCCGCGCTGAGAGATGGAAGGGCATACGTCAATCAATGCGAGGTGAACAACTGGCTCAAGAAGAGCTTGCACAGGGGATGTATGCATGCGTAGGGAATCTCGACCAATCGGATGTTGATTATGATTTGAAACCATGGGAGGAGGGAATCTAGATGGACATTGAAGCAGATCTTGTGGTGATTGGCGGCGGAATGGCTGGTCTTGTAGCTGGAACAATCGCTGCTGAAGCAGGTCTCAACGTGGTGGTCATAAGAAAAGGGCAAAGTGCTACAGCTTACTCTTCTGGTGCCATCGATGTGATTGGATACCTTCCTTTGGCATCTGAACCATTCTCGTCACCTGAGGAGGGGCTCTTTGCTCTCTCACGACTTTACCCATTGCATCCCTATAGTGTCATTGGCTATGATGAAAGTATCCAACCAGAAAAGATACTTGATGTGATAGTGGAGAGAACTCGTGAAACCATTAACTGGCTTAAAACACATCTTGAAGGAACACTAACCCCGTTAATGGGTGAATTCGATTCCAATATTCATCCCATAACAATTCTAGGAACAACGAAACCAACATGCCTTATACAAAAAACAATGGATTGTGGGGATCTTAATGAACGGGATGATAGTGTTCTATTATTCGTTGGAATCTCAGGATATGCAGACTTCAATCCTTCAGCTGCGGCACAAACCTATCTTGAAGACCGTATAGTAAATGGAAGTCCACCACAAAAAGTGGCTCATTGTGTACTTCAAGTAACGCCATTCGGAAAACCCTACAATATTTCTTCAATTGAGCTAGCTCGACATCTGGATCATGAGGGCTCAATAGAACCAATAGCAGAGCAACTCAAAAAGCATATTGAACAGATTGGAGCTACTCACATTGCATTCCCACCAATTATGGGAATTAGAAATGCTATGAAGAATAAGCTAAAGCTTGAAGAGATGACCGGAACCACAGTTTTCGAATTATTGGGTTTTCCACCGTCCATTCCTGGGCAGCGGCTTCAGAAGTCTCTTGAAACCATTTTTGTAAAAGCCGGAGGAAAATTACTCCTTGGACATGAAGCAACATCATATACTAGAGATGGCACGCTTCTGAAATCAATTACTGCTAAGTCACCTCGTCGTGAAATCAAGATTGACGCTAAAGCATTCTTACTTGCTACTGGTAAGTATATTGGTGGAGGGATTTCTGGAAACAAGAACGGTTTGAGAGAAACCTTGTTTGACCTAATGCCTGTCACTGGTGATTATCATTCAGCAGTGGACATTGTTCCATCACGTTCCACAAGTACACTTTCAATCAGCCCAATGGGTCAACCAATTCAATCATGTGGGTTGAGTGTTGACCCCAAATTTCGGCCAGTAACCGCAGAAGGTATTGAATGGGCTGAGAATCTATTTGCGGCTGGGGCAATTCTTGCGGGATATAACTATGCAATTGAGAAGAGCGGTTTCGGTGTGGCAGCTACAAGTGGATTCAATGCCGCAAAGAATGCGATTGGAATCATCAAGGAGGTGGCATAGATTGGACGAGAATGAAGCTTTTGAATATGTTAAACGAACTCTGAAGAACGAGAAGATTACACCTTTTCATTTGGATGAACTTGACATCGTCAAATCAATCGAATCCTGTATCAACTGTGGGCTTTGTATCAATCACTGTCCGGTTGTTGCTTCAATAGGCTTGGATAGATTCAGTGGACCAAGAAGTATTGCTGCTGAACTCTCTCGTTCACCTCCAGAATTCTGGGCAACGGTTGACAAAATCTATCTCTGCACGGGTTGTGGTACCTGTCGTGAAGTGTGTCCAAAGAACGTGAATATACCTGAGATAGTGAATATAGTACGCGCAAATATCTTCGAACATAGACGAGACCTTGTTCCCAAAGGTCTCATGGTAGTTAAAGAAATAATAGACAAGCATGAGCGAGCATTCGAACCTTGGGAAGACCCGGAAGAAAAAGTCGCTAGTCGTGATATGCGTCTTGAGCGATTGAATCTACCATTTGTTCCCGATGTTGTGAAAGAAAATGCAGAAGTTCTATTCTATCCTGGTTGTCAAGCAGAAGAGCGAGCACAGGAGGTTCGCGAGGCTGCAAAGGTCATTCTTGACTACTTTGATGTGGACTTTACATTACTTGATGAATTTCAATGCTGCAGTCTTCCCTCTCATCTGATGGGAGATGCGAAGACTGCAAGAAACCTTGCTAGCAAATTGAAAAAGAAAGTAAAGAAACTTGGAGTGAAGAAGGTTGTAACAACCTGTGCAGGTTGTACTTCCAACCTCGCTGACCTTTCTGAACGTGATAATTGGGGAATTCCTGCGTATCATCTTCTAGAATTTCTTGTTAATGAGATTGGTTTCGACCGACTTGCCGATGCCTTAAAGAATCCTGATAAAAAAACTGAAGTTCATGTTTCAGTGCATGATCCTTGCCACTTAATCCGACACACTTCAAGGCAAGTGATGGATCATGCGTTGAATATACTCCGTATTATGCCTGGAGTTCGTGTAAGTGAATCCATTGCGCATGATTCATGTTGTGGAGGAGGTGGGATGGTTTCCTATCATTCTCCTGATGCTGCAAATGCAGTTGTTCAGGAGAACTTGGAGGCTCTGGAGAAGACTGGTGCAGAACGGCTCGTTACTCCATGTCCACTCTGTACTGCTCAGCTTGAGAATAATTTGTTCAAGAGTGGTAGTTCGATAGAAGTTGACGACCTAACGGTATTCATTGCACAACGACTTGCAAAGAAGGAGTGAGGTTCTTGCTTGATGATAAGATAAAGAAGAAATTGTGCGATAGTATGGTTTCGATTGTTGGGGAAGAACACGTCACCCTGCAAGAAACTGATAGAGTTTTGAATGCACATGATGCATGGCCTCTCAGTGAAGCTAAGATTCGTGCAGGAGAGATGCTGCCTTTAGCTGATATGATTGTCTTTCCTGCATCAAAGGAAGAAATTGCTAAGATTCTTGCAGTAGCAAATGACCTGAAGATTCCAGTAACTCCTGTTGGTGGGGGTGCTGGCACATGTGGTGGGACCTTGGCTATCTATGGTGGTATCCAGCTAGATATGAAACGAATGAACAAGGTTTACCCAATTGATCACGAATCTATGACGGTAAAAGTTGAAGCTGGAGTTGTTGGTATCGATCTAGAAGAGGAAGTGAATAGATTTGGATACACTCTTGGGCATACTCCCACTTCTCTCAGAGCATCCAACGTTGGTGGATTTATCGCGACTCGTTCTGGAGGGTCTCTTTCATCATTGTATGGCAAAATCGAAGACCTCACACTTGGACTTCAAGTTGTACTTCCAAATGGGTCCATTATTGAATGCAAATCTGTTCCTCGCCACTCTGTGGGACCTGACCTCCGTCAACTATTCATTGGTTCGGAAGGCGTGCTTGGAATAATCACTGAAGCCACCCTTCGTTTGTTCCTGATTCCCGAAGAGCGTCGTTTCAGAAGCTATTCATTTCCCGATGTTCATAGTGGCTTGGAAGCCATTCGCCACATTTTCAGAATTGGAATCGAGCCATCAATAGCACGACTCTACGATCCTGAGGATGCTGCTATGGCGTTTTCAATGCATTTTGAATTCGAAGAAGGCCATTGCATGTTACTCCTCGGTTTTGATGGAGATCCTGCTCAGAATGAGATTGATGAAAGGAAATCAATGGAGATATGTTCTGAACAAGGTGGAACAGACCAAGGTGAGGGCCCTTGTAAAAGATGGTGGGAGCACCGCTATGATATGTACTACCCCTCAAGACTGACAACCTCTGGATTTGCGGTAGGCGATACAATAGATATTGTAGCAACGTACGATAAGTTGGAGAATATCTATCATGCTATGAAAGCGGCAATGGAGGCACATGATGCTATTGTAATGTCCCACTTTTCACATATGTACCAGAATGGTGGAAGTATCTACATGATATTCTTCAGCTCTCGAGCAACTGCTGCAGAAGGATGGGAAACTTACAAGAAAATCTGGGATGATGGAGTTGCAGCCTGTTTGCATGAGGGTGGTACAATGAGCCATCAGCATGGTGTGGGTCTCTCACGGAGTACATACACTGAGGCAGAACTGGGCTCTACGTTCATTGTCTTGAAGCAGATCAAAGAGGTTCTTGATCCAAATGGAATTATGAATCCTGGCAAACTTGGTTTGGGGGTGCGAAAATGACATTCGATGATTCGCTTGCAGAACAAATTCGGATGTGTGCTGCATGTCCAAAGATGTGCAGACATGTCTGTCCCACGTTCTTTGCGTGGCGATCCGATTCACCAACACCACATGGTAGAGCCTTACTACTGCATCAGGAAATTGTTGGAACAAGAGATTTGGACGAGCGAGCAATAGAAGTTCTATATCAGTGTCTAGAATGCAGTCATTGTCTCACTTTCTGTAAACCTGAAATTGACATTGCTACATTAGTTGAGCATCGGAGAAAGGAAATTGTCGTCGAGGGAAGAAGACCTTCTGGCTTGAATGAAATGGCTGAATCTATTCTGAAACATCATAATCCGTACTCAGAACCGCACGAATCACGAAATAGTTGGGTACAAACAAAGAAATCCGAAGGTAAACATCTTTTCTATTTCACTGGATGTACGGCTGTTTATCGAGAGAAAGAGATTGCTACAACTACTGTGGAGGTTTTAGAGACCCTTGGGAACCAGGTATCAGTTTCACCTGAAGAATGGTGTTGTGGTTCTCCATTGTTCAGAACTGGAGATGTGATTCTTGGTCTTGAACTAGCTAATCATAATGTTGAGTTGCTTAATACAATTGATGCTGATGAGATTGTTGTGACTTGCCCTGGATGTTATCGAGTACTAACCAAAGATTATGCTGAATTTGATTTGATACTAAACAAACCTGTAAAACACATTAGTCAGATACTTGAAGCGGAAATCGGCAACTTGCCAGTTGCAGAAATCGGGAATTCAATCACGTATCATGATCCTTGCCATCTTGGTCGACACTGTGGCATCTATGATGAACCACGCAAGGTAATTGAGAAGGTCTCTGGTGTGCAACTCATTGAAATGGAACGAACGCGGGATAATGCAATGTGTTGTGGGAACGGTGCTGGTCTTCGTACACTATTTCCAGAGAAAGCTAGGAAGATAGGGTCTGAGAGAGTAAAACAAGCAAAGAATGTCGGAGCTGAGATACTCGTTACATCATGTCCCTTCTGCAAGAATATGCTTGAGGCACAATCTGGTGAAGATTTGACCGTTCTTGATTTACCCGAATTTGTATCGAAGGCAAAGAGAAGCCGCAAGGCCAATATAGATTAAGGAACAAAAACAAGTGTCAATCAGTAAAATGGAAGCAGAAGAAATTCTCCGACTCAAGATAAGACTACTCACCGAAGGTGCTACATTATCCTCAGATGAGGACACAGGACGAAAGGGTGGTGCTGGTCCAGTTGGTGGCCGTTACTTTCTCCTACCAAATGGAAGAACTGTGGGGATTCCAATACGTTCTGGAAGCCAAGCTAAGGCATTCAATTCTGCTCCGTTGGTTTCGACAGACGATCCTACAATCTGGCTCTATGATAACTCGATTGAACTACAAGTTGTTCCTAAACCTCAATTCTATAATCTGAAGACAACAGACGGGATTCCCTATAATCAAATTGCACTACTTCATGGAGATCGAACACTCGCAACGACTGTCTATCAGTCGTGTAGATACTGGTCCGATGGAACCCAATGCAAATTCTGTACAATTCCTCTCTCTTATCGTTCTGGTGATACAGTATTGGAAAAAAACCCAGAGCACATTGCAGAAGTTGTCCTTGCAGCTGAGAAAGAGGGAGTAGCCGACGATGTTCTACTCACAACTGGTACTCCTGATAATGAGGATGTGGGTATAGCGCGGTTAATTCAGGTTATTAAAGCAATACGAAAAGTAAGTGAAATTCCGATAGCAGTTCAGTTTGAACCTCCTGTTGATAAAGAATCAATTCGTAAGATTGCTGATGCTGGTGCTACTGCAGTTGGAATGCATATTGAGACTGCTGATGAAGAAATCCGCGAGGAGATGTGCCCTGGAAAGCATCAATATGGTTCTCTTGACCTTTACAAGGGGAGTTGGCGATATGCATTGGATTATTTTGAGAAAGGTCATGTCAGTACATTCATTCTTCACGGACTAGGTGAGGACACCGAAAAGACGCTTAGTCTGGTACGTGAACTTGCTGAGATTGGAATGATGCCCGTTGTCGCCCCAATTCGACCTGCACAGGGCAGTCAACTTGCAAGCTATAAACCTTCATACAGTGGCCATCTAGATGAATCTGTGGAGTTCTACAAAGAGATCGGCAAGATTCTATTTCAGCATGGATTGAATCCAAAGAAAACTTACGCTGGTTGTCATCATTGTGGTGGATGTACTCCTATTCAAGAGGCGTATGATTGGGCTGCTTCAGTATCTTCGTGAAAATAAATAACCAGACCCTAGAAGTTATAGCAGGGGATGAGTAGAAGGATTTTGAGAGATATGTCTGAATTTCCTGCTGAAGAGATTCGTATCATTGAATTTAGTAAAGAAGATGCTGAGGAACTTTCAGAACTATTCAGGCAAGTCTGGCCTCTTGCTACAGAATATTCTGAACACTGGAGAAAGAAACGAATGTTCACACCTGAACAGATTATTCAGGATATGGATAATGGATTTCACTACTTTGGGAGCCGGCTCCAAGGAAGAATTGTAGGTGTTTACAAGGCAAAGATCACAGAGAAGGGTCTCTTTGGCGAACATCAAACAGTTCGACCTGAGTGTAGAACAACTGGTCTCGCTTCTGCGATGTACTTACAATTTGCAGAATATGGGAGAAAACATGGGTGCCAACGTAATTATTGCAATATCCTCGTTGGCCAACAAGTTGGAGAACGGTTGATGAAGAAATTCGGATTTCTTCCATGGGGTGAACCATATGAGCAAGATGAAGGAATGCTTGTACAAATGTATGAACGTCCATTGGATTCAGATGTTGAGGCTACTCCGAAAGACCTTTAGATGGGATACATTGCCGAGGCGTCGCTTAATTAGCTCGAGGATTTATCATGGAAGTTTTCCCTATTCTTGTTGATGGCGAGGAAGTAGATACTGGGAAGTACACTATTTTTCCCGATATGGAAAAGGTGACCCAAGACCCTGGACTTGCCATTGCTCTACAAATTCAGAGTGCATCATCTTTCTCTAGATTTGTGTTCTCCAAAATACCATCAATGATACCAAGTAATTCTCCTGAAATGCGATTTCTGAGAGATTATCGTACACATCACGGAGTCCCCAAATACACTGGGGATGAGATAGACGAGGTTGCTTATGCGAAAGTTTCCATCTCTCGTGAAGAGGATATAGAAAGAGCTATCTCTGCAGGAGTCCGAGATCATGGGAAACTCTACAATCCATTCAAGATACATGACATGGGATTGACTCTTGATGAACGAGCAGATGCACTTTATCAGGCGAGTATTGAATATAAGAAATCTTGGAAGTCTGTTAGCGAAATTTCCGTTAAGGAAGGAACGCCTATTAAAATTTTGAAATGGGCGTGGAACCTCGGCGCGTGGAGTGATTATCGAAAATCTGTTGACGAATGGGGGAAATTTCTAGATATAGTTGAGGAACCTGGTTTAGATGGGGGAAAATCTTTCAGATTCCGTGAACCATATGGTGTAGCTGCTCTCTTTACACCTTATAATGCTCCCATTGCACTTGGAATCTTTAGTATCACCTCTTCAATCCTCGCAGGGAATTCCACATTACTCAAACCTCCTGGCAAAGTTCCTTTAAGTACAATTCATTTGTCGAATATCTTTCTGAAGAGCTTCATCAGGAGTGGTTTACCATCGTCAATTCTTCAAGTCCTGACTGGTGGTGGTAAACAAATGATGAACCGATTCATGAACGATCCACGTGTGAGTGCACTTGTGTGGTATGGTGATAGTGACGTGGGATTAAAACTCTGGTCAGAAGCTGCTGGTAAAGGTGTACAAATGGCTCCCGAACTTGCAGGTAGCGATCCTTGTTTTGTGTGGGGCAATGATGTTGACTTGCAGAAGGCTGCAGAGGTTGTTGTCCGTGGACGTTTCTTGGGTAGTGGACAAGCCTGCATGGCAATCAAACGCCTTCTAGTGCAAAATACCCTATATGATGATTTTATTCCATTGCTTAATGAAGAAGCTCAGAAGCTCAAAGCGGGTCTACCATCTGACCCTGAAGTAACCCTCTCACCGGTTGGATTCACAGCTCTTTACCTTCTCATTGATCAGATGCAAGATGCTGTAGCCAAAGGTGCTAAAATTGAGACTGGAGGTTATCGTACTAACTATCTGGAAGAACGAGACCCTGCAGGAATTTTCTACAAACCTACAATTGTGACCAATGTGAAACTCAACATGCGTTTGATGACCGAGGAGGTTTTCGCTCCTGCCTTGCCCGTGTATCCTGTGAAAAGTGTGGAAGAAGCTATATCGATAGCAAATCAATCTCGGTTTGGTTTGAGGTCCACTGTTATCTCAGACGATATCAAAATACGACAGAAGTGGGTAAAGGAGATTGAAACTGCTGGGGTGGGAACTAGTGACGACCATGTTTACTATGATCCGTATCTCCCTCATCTTGGTGGGTACAAAGATTCCGGAATCATTGGTGGCAAGTATTTCACAACAATGCTTACTCGAATGAAATATGTACACACTGGACCTGATGCAGAAGTCATCTAATGTATAACAAGATTGAACAATACTAGTATACATGATACGCATACAATGAATCAGAAATTATCAGTTAGAGCTGAAACCATTGAAGCTCTAAATCGATTTGAAACCTCTTCGACCTCGATGAAGACTCTGCTACGTGAGATACAAACTACATCGCCTGATTCAATTGATTCTCAGATTCATATTCAATCACTTGCTCTCTCGGTCATCAGGTATAGAAATACTTTGGATTATCTGCTTACAAAGGCAATCGGTAGAAAAAAGATTCAGGATCTGAGTATGGATATTAGAAATGCTCTACGTCTTTTTCTCTATGAAACAAAATGGCTCAACTCTGATATTGAGAACTTCACTTCAGATTATGATGACATAAAACGTTACGAGAAGAAGATGAGAAAAATAATCACACTTGATTTGGATACAGCTTTTCTGAAGATGCCTAAAGTAAATCAACTAAGTCTCAGGTATTCTCATCCAACATTTATCGTCCAGACCCTACTTGACAATCTTTCAATGGAAGAAACTGTTGAACTCCTAAAAGCGAATAATCAGAAACGTTCCTATTACTTACGACCTAATCTTCTTCACAAAGATAGTGCAGTCAATCTATATTCCATTTCTGATATTCAACTCGAGCAAGTAAGAGACCTACCCCTTGTCTCCCGAGTAATTCAAGGTATAGAACGAGTCGTGCAATCACAAGATTTCCATGAAGGTCATATCCTCATCCAGGATTTAGCAAGTGTACTTGTTGTGAAATCTCTTGACCCTCAACCTGGTGAGAAAGTATGGGACTCGTGTGCAGCTCCGGGAATGAAGACACAGCTCATTGCAGAATTAATGCATGGTCAGGGGGAGATTGTTGCCACTGATATGTATGAAGAGCGTGTGCGAGCTGCACAAGAAAGAGCTCGAATTCTTAATGCTTCATATGTAGAATGGCTTCAAGCCGATGCTACAAAACCAGTGGTCCACGATGCTGACCGGATTCTGATTGATGCCCCTTGTACATCAACAGGTATTCTTCAAACATACCCCTCTTTCAAATGGCGATTGAACAAAGAAACACTATTTACTTTGATGACTATCCAGAACAAGATACTTGATGGAATTCTCACTGCATATCGTGATAGACCTGGTACAGAACTCGTCTTCTCAACATGCTCTATTCTTCCTCATGAAGGAGAGTCTCAGATTGATTCAGCAATGGAACGTCATGAAATCGAATTATTAGAACCGTATCCCTATGGAAACCGTGGGTATCCTAAATTCAAATGTTCTAAATATGTCAGAAGGTTGTTTCCACATAAACATAACACAAGCGGGTTCTTTATAGCAAAAATGAGAATCAAGCAGTAATCCTTCGTTCTACTGATTCCATTACTCTCCGAGCAAATTCTCTGTCATCTTTGAACGACCAAGGTATCTCAAGAAATAGTTTGTTAGCAGTAATCATTAGATTTGTATCTCTGTTAATTAGGACTTTGAAAACTAGTTTTGTCCACTCAAAACAAGGATGTTCGTGGAAAACTTGGCTATTTGCTGACGCAGA